>CALHIC010000042.1 GCA_938030845.1 uncultured Oribacterium sp.
AAATCAGAGGAATAATCATGGAATCCGGATTTTTCTTCAGTAAAATGTTTCTCTCTACTCTATTCTTTGTTATACTGTCTAAAGTACAAAAAAGGGCATATTTCCTTTTTTGCGAGACTTAGGAGGATTAGATGAAAGAGATGGGACAGAAGGAGTTTTCTGAAAAACTCGAATTAGCCAAGGGACTTGAGGAAAGTATTCTTCGTTTTTCCGATGAGCGAAACCAAGAGAATTTAAATAAAATTTTTGCCAGTATCGAAGAGTTGATTAACAACGGAGGAGGACTTCTTCTAGCGGCGGATCCTGCCGGAGAAAAGGACGGTCAGCAGCAGATTAATCTGAAGTTTTTAAAAACCGAGGAGGGAAAAAGCTATGCCGCAGCTTTCACTAATGTGGAAGAGCAGAAGGCGGGGAACGAAGGACAGCAATCCTCCGCAGTTTTACTTCCTGTGGCGGAGCTGTTACAGATTGCTGCGAACCATCCCCATTCCGACGGTGTGGTAATCAATCCCTTCAGCAACAGCTTTATTCTTCTGAAAGAAGCCATCGTGGCTTTGCAAAATAAGATGCGTACCCAGAACGTGGAAGAGCGTTTAAAGGGAAGTGCCGGAATTTTTCAGGCGGTTGCGGCTTACCATGAGGAGCAGAAGAAGCTTCCTGAAGGAGAGGCTATGCCGGAGGACAAGAAGCGTGCCGGCATTGAGCGAGTATTGCAGGGCTTTTTACAGGCCATGGAGCTTAATGCTCAGCTTTTGGTGGCTATCGTATCCACCGAGAAAAAAGAGGGAGAAATCGCAGATGGTCAGGTCCTTCTGAACCATTTAACCACACAGGATGGAAGAGACGCCATTGCGGTATTTACCTCCGGGGAACAAATCGAGAAGAATCCCGCAGAAACAGCGGCTATCGCTATGCCGGTGCAGGATGTGCTGAAGGCGGCCATCCACATTTCCGAATCCGGAAAGATGGACGGATTGATTATTAACCCTTGGTCTCAATCCTTCTTCTTAAGTCTGGACATGGTGAAGTGGCTTCTGGATGCCAAGATGCGGGGAGAAGAGAGAGCGAAGGAAAATGAAGAAAAGAGAGCCATGACACAGGGGCTTTCCGAAACCATGCTGTACTCCGCTTTAATCGGTGGAAGCTTAGGAATCGCCAAGGAGAAGAATGCTCTTGGAGAAGCTCCTTATGGAGAGCAGGCCTTTAGCTATCGTCCTGCCATGGGATCCGTTCTTTTGGCAGAGTTCCACAGCCTTAATACGGAAAGAAAGCTTTCCTTCCCGGATATGCAGGAAAAGTTCTACGACTGGAAGTCTAAGGGCATGTATGCATTGGAAGGACAGGAGCAGGATGCCGTGGAAACCATGGATGCCAGCATCATGCGTTTTGCCACCGGCAAAGGACCTAAGGACAGCGGTGTGGATGCAGAGGATGATTCCTTCCTTTCCAGAATGCTACCCTTTGCCATGATGCTTTGCAGACGTTTGCATCAGTTTAGTGACATGGACAGGGCAATGCTCCATGATGCAGTAAGATTAACGAACAATAACCCTAAGGCTATGCTGATGGGAGAGCTCTATGCCACCATGCTTCGTAATCTGGTTCTTCACTTAGGGGGAGAAAGCCTGGAAGAGCAGCTACAGGCTGCGGCCAATTATGTGGCTTTGTTCTATGAAGAGGAAGAGGCGGAGAACGAAGAAGAGAAGCGCCTGAACGAAGAAGCCAAGGAGCAGCATAGAGAGGATGTGAAGGACTATGATGCACTGGTTGCCTGCTTTGACATCCTGAAGCCCTTCCTGAATTTAAAGAGCCTGGAAGGAAAGAAGGCGGAGGAGCTGTCCGGAAAGGAAAGCTGCGAAGCTACCCTTCTTTTAGCGACATGGGTACTGCTTCACAGCAAGAACTATAGAGAAGCGGTA
>CALHIC010000043.1 GCA_938030845.1 uncultured Oribacterium sp.
AATAGATTGCCGCCCCGGCGTGTGTTGTTGTACCTTTTTATAGCACAATCTTCGCTTTAATTGGCAGGCCATTGTGTTGCGTGCTTGTTGCCATTATCCGTAGAAAATTTGTCTTCTGCGTTGTTCATCGTTTCCGCATAGCGTGTGCTATGTGCATCGCTCATGGCAAAGATACAAAATTACTACCAATGTTGTTGCATTTTTTTGATAAAGAATGGACTGAGCCGTTCTTTCCACACGGTAGTACTCTCCTGCCACCAGCTTCTCCAGGGTTTTTTCCGTATTTTCCCCATTATCCCAGGAAAATGCAGGATTCTCTTCCTTTTTGCTTCCATCTCTGTTGGCAAGATACAGCTTATAGGAGGAATGAGACACCGGAAAAGCATTTTGATCCTCTTCCGAAATTAAGATTCGGGTAGGATTATCCTTTAAAATCAGCTTTGCTCCATCAGAGGTATAAAAACCTGCCTCCGGTGAATTGTTTGCCGGCTGCTTCAATTCCAGATTTCCGCTATTGGCATTAATTGTGAAAGAAATTGCCGGCCCCTTTTCATAGCCTCTTGGGGGAACTTCCTCACTAAAGCGATACTCCACTCCGGTCTTTAAGACACCTAGTAAACCACCCTCCTTCTTCATTTCCTCTTCCGTAAGAAGAATATAGGACTCGTTTCCGGCGCTGTGCAAGGTATAGCGGGAAGAAGTATCCCTACTTTGCAGGAAATCCTCCGTCTTTCCTGTAATACGGAATTTTGCCCCCTTCAGGGCATCTCCTGTCAGAACATTTCCTTCCCCATCCCTCTTTTCAAAGGAGAAGACTGTGGGGTAATTCCGAAGAACCACCTTGTCCCCGTCCTTTTCTCCCTGATAGTTCAGGGTACTGCTGCTTACGGGGGTGCCGTTAGGGGTTTTCTCACGCTCTACATTAAAGATAATACGATTGCTGAGCAGATATCCTGTCTCCGTATCAATTTCTTCCAAAGCATACTGTCCCCAGGGTAGGCCGTTTAACTGCAGGCTTCCCTCATAAGTAAAGCCTCCCTGTCCGTCCGGTACTGCCACCGCAGGAGCAGTTTCCACCTCAGCGCTTTCTCCAAAGCCGATACCGGCAGGATACTCGTATACGCCGGCTTCTCCGTCTACCTTCACCATAGGGAATTCCTTAAAGTAATCTCCCTTCATCTCCGGATCCGGATTAATATAAAACTTAAATTTTGTCTTATAACCGGTCTTATCTCCCTTTCCTTTGGCCACATAGGAAACCTTAGGAAGACGAGGATTTTCTTCCTGAGAAATTAGCTGAAATATTTTGTGGAGAGTTGCTTTTCGGGCTGGATTTGCTTTTGGGCTATGAAGAAAGTCGCAAGAGCTGGGTAGAGGATGTATATCCCGATTACAATAATGAATATGATCGCGTTTGGCATAATAAAATGTCCTTTCACCAAGTAGGCAACGGCGATTATATCGCTATTGAGTTGGAACCTGAGAATTATGGAAAGGTTGTGTATCTCAGCCACGATGGTAGTGAAAATCACGGACTTTATATAGCCGATAACTTTAAGGAATTCCTAATGAACTATGCTGCTGTGGGTTGTACTGGAGGAGAGGATTGGCAATGGGAGCCTTTTTATTCTAAAAGCAAAGGCATAGACCCTACCTCAAAGAACGCTAAAACTTGGTATAAGGTATTGGGGATAAATCCAAAGGAGTTGGAAGGGTAAAAAGTATTAGTTACACTAAAAAATAGAAATATGTTAGGTAATCTATTCAAAAAGAAGCCTACTTTTACTCCTGCAATGCAAGAGTTATTTGTAAAAATAAATCTTGCATTGCCTCACCGTTTTCATTTCCTGCAAAAACAACTTACAGAAGGAATTATCAAAGGAATAAAGAAGCCCGAAGGACAGCGTTACCAACTGCGTTTGG
>CALHIC010000044.1 GCA_938030845.1 uncultured Oribacterium sp.
TGGATTCGCCTTTTGGAGTCGGATCTTAAGGAGGGCTATTTAATAGAGGGAAATGAAGGAGAGGGGAATCAGATTCATTTGCCCAAATTAAAGGATAGTAAAGCTTTTGTGGAAAAAATGTTTGAAGGCTTAGTGTAATAAGGAGGCTTTGATGTCCAAGCTGCAAATCATCCTGGGAGCCGGCGGTTCCGGAAAAACGGAATATTTGATTCGAAAGGCTTTGCAGGAGGCCGGGAAGGATTATCATAGGCAGATTTATTATCTTGTTCCGGAGCAGGATACCCTTGCCATGCAAAAAAGAATCGTTTCCCACAGCGAAAATCAGGGAAAAGGCATATTGAATGTGGATGTTCTAAGCTTTCAAAGGCTCTATTACCGTGCCTTTGAGAACACCAATCAAAAGAGCCCCCTTTCCTTAGATGAGATGGGGAAAATGATGATTCTTCGCCTTATTTTGGGTAAGAAGAAAAAGCAGCTAAGCTATTACCAAAGGGAGGCGGAAAGCCTTTCTTTTGTGGAAGAATGTAAGTCCCAGATCTCCGAATGTATGCAGTACAAGGTAAGCCCGGAGGATTTACGAAAATGCGCGGAAAAATCCAAAAGGTCCATAACAAGAGCCAAGTTTTTGGATCTGGCCTATATTTATGAAGAGTTCCTGCTCTACCTTTCCAAGACCGGAAGAATCACGGAGGAAGGCTTGGCGGATCAGGGAATTTCCGCCCTTTGGAAGGACAATACTTTAAAGGACAGCATTCTGATTTTTGACGGCTTTACCGGCTTTACCCCCATCCAGCTTCTTTGCATAGAGGTTTTGATGGAAAGGGCGGGAGAGCTGTATTTTTCCCTGGAGTTTTCCGGGAAAAATATCTCCGAGCTTGGAAGCGGGAAGAAGCGGGAATCCCTGTTTTATCTTACAGAAGAAGCGATAAAAGAGCTTTATCATAGAGGGCAGAAGCTGGGGGTGGAAATTCTTTCTCCCCTTTCCCTAAATGAAATAGACAGTAGAACCGGAGAAGCGAGGCCTGAGGGTGCCCTACTTCCCCGATTTGAAAAAATTCCTGCCTTGCAGACCCTTGTGGAGGGATTTTTACAAGGAGAAAATCAAGAACCGGAGACGAAAGAAGAGCAAAGCCCGCATACGGGAAACTTGTATAAGAGTAATTCCTATACCGGAGGAGTCTACACTTCCCTCCCCCATGGCATTTCCATAATCGAAGCCGCCAACATTTCCAAAGAGGTGGA
>CALHIC010000045.1 GCA_938030845.1 uncultured Oribacterium sp.
TATTCCAGGCAAATGCGCCCTTCTCCGTCACGAAGATTAAGCTCCTCTCCCTCTTTTAGGCCTTCTGAAATTTGCAGGGTATTTTCCGCTACAGAAATTTGATAAAGGGCAGAGGATAGGAGTTTCGACTGTAGTGACTGTTCCATTGTCTCAGGTCTTCTCTCTCCTGACTGTTTCTCCCTATCCTCCCCAAATCTTCTTTCTATATCCTTTAAGGCAAAAAACAATCTATCCAGTTCCTTTTCTGAAATAAAGGGGCCTGTCATCAAAAGCAGATTTTCTCCACTATGCATTTCCGATTCAATGCCATAATCTTCCCGAAGAAGCTTAGCCAAGTCCCGCCCCAGTCTAAGCTTAGGGATTCCTAGGGCTCGTAGGAAAATCTTAGAAAAATCCATAGCAAAGCAAGCTTCTTCCTTCTCCCAAAGAAAGGAAAAATAAGAAAGTGTCCTTGCCTTCTCCCGAAAGCCCTTCATCACTTTCTTCCAATGGGAAAATAAAGTTTCTCCTTCTCTTTCCAAAAGTGTTGTAGCCTTTTCCAAAGAAAGCATCAGGGGATAGGAGGGGGAAGTCGTTTGAAATACGGAAAGGTAGAAAGACAGCTTTTCCCTACTGTATCTTTCTCCATTTCCCAATATCCAGGCACTCTGGGTTAGAGAGCAAAGGGTTTTGTGAGGGCTTTGCACCACCAAATCCGCCCCTAGGGCAATGGCCGACTCCGGAAAGGACGCTCCCTTTTTCGGAGAAAAATGGGCTCCATGAGCTTCATCCACCAGAAGGAAAAGGCCATTTTCATGGCAAAGCCTTGCAATCCCTTCCACATCAGAGACCACTCCCTCATAGCTTGGGCTGGTAAAAATCAAAGCCTTGCTCTTTGGAAACTCCCGAAGCAATCTTTCCACTTCCTTCAGAGAAACCGAGCCAAAGCAGGAAAAATCCTCCCAAAACTCCGGCAGAAGAAAATGAATCTTTGCCTTTCGGAGAGATAGGGCATAAAAAACAGAGCGGTGGCAATTTCTTGCCACCACTACCTCATCTCCCTCTTCCAGTAGAGTGAAAATGCCTGCCTGCAAACCGGAGGAACTGCCATTTACAAGATAAAAGCAATCCGAACAGCCATAGTAGGCGGCAGTACGATTCATGGCTTCCTGCAAAATGCCTTCCGGAGCATGGAGATTGTCCAAGTCCTCTACCTCTGTATAATCGTAGGCATAGGGAAGGGCTGCACCCATTTCCATCTTTCTTTGGTGCCCCGGCATATGCAGGGGCAGGAGATTTTTTTCATTGTAGTGCTGAAAATATTTTTCTAAAGGAGAAGCGGAAGGATTCCGCCTCTCTTTCGATTTGTCCTTCATTTTCTTTCCTCTACAGATTCTTCTCCAAATCCTCTACGATCTTCTTAATGGTTCCCTCTTTAAAGGGATTCATCAGGCCAACCTTTTCCTCCAGTTCCGTAAAGAACAGGGATGCGGAGTACTTGGAGAACTCCATATAGCTCTTCCATGCTCCCTGAAAATCCTTATCCATCCAAGCCTTGTACTGTAAGGCATTGATGCCGGCAATGCAGTAATCAATGTAATAGTAAGGTAGGTCATAGATATGGTGCTGCTTCTGCCAGAAGCCCCCCTCTTCCATAAAGGCATTGTCCGCATAATCCAAATGGGGCTTATACTCCTGCTCCAGGGTTCTCCAAAGCAGTTTTCTCTCCTTCGGGGTCATTTTCGGATTCTTATAGACAATGTTTTGGAACTCATCCACCATGGTGCCGTAGGGGATAAACATCAGGAACTCTTCAAAATGCATGGAAAGGTAGTCCTTTGCCCGATCCCCGAAGAATAAATCCATCCAAGGCTCGGTAAAAAATTCCATGGACATGGAGTGGGTTTCCGCCGTTTCCATAGTCAATTCATTATGCTCATGGATGGGTAAATCCGCTGTAATATAGCCCTGGAAGGCGTGTCCGCATTCGTGAGTAATCACATCACAGTCTCCGGCTGTGCCGTTGAAGTTGGCAAAAATAAAAGGCATGTGATAGTTGGGAAGCATTTCCATATACCCGCCGGTTCTCTTATTCTTTCTGCCCAGCACATCGAAAAGCTCCATTTTCATCATATCCTGCATAAACTTGGAGGTTTCCGGAGAAAGAGCATCGTACATCTTCTGTCCTGCTGCCAGGATTTCCTCCGGTGTTCCGATGGGGGCAGGATTTCCCTCCTTGAAAAATACACCTTCATCATAGTAATAAAGCTTGTCCAGCCCAAGGCGCTCCCTTCTTCTCTCATGAAGCTTTTGGACAAATGGCACCAAATCCCGTTTTACCTGCTGACGGAAGGAGGCAATCTCCCTCTCCCCATAGCAGTTTCGATTCATTCTGGCATAGCCGATTTCCGTGAAATCCGGATAGCCCATCATTTGCCCTTGCTCGGTACGATTCTTTACCAAGGCATCATAGATAGAGTCCAGCTTCTCCCCATTGTCCTCAAAAAACTTGGTATAGGCCTTCCATGCCTTCTTACGCACCTCTCTATCCTCTGCCGTAAGATAAGGTGTCATGAGGGAAAGATTCAGGCTCTCCCCTTCCCAGGGAATCTTTGCAGAAGCCAGAAGCTTACTGTATTCGGTGGTTAGTTCATTTTCCTTTTGCATCAGGGGAATCAGGGAAATGTCCACCGCCTTCTGTGCCAGCTCCATGTTTTTAAAGGCTACATGCCCAAGCTTTTCTTCCATATAGGCACGGTGGGGAGAATGGTAAACCCGCATTTGATAGTCCACTAAGAGATTCCGGAAAATGGGCATATTGGCATCATAAAAGGCTCTCTCCTGCTCATAGAAGGGATCGGTCATGTCAATGTCGTTTCGAATGCTGGCAATCACACTTTCCGTCATCACATCATCCACCAGCTTATAGTATTTTTGGTGCAGGGCGAAAAGTTCCTCCCCGGACTCAGCCTTATCTACCCCCTCGCAAAGCTCCAAAAAATCAGCCTTCAATTTATCAAAATCAATTCTCTCATAGGGAAATTCGGTAAATTTCATATTTTCCTCCAATTCATATATTACACTCTAATACAATCGGTA
Source organism: uncultured Oribacterium sp. (assembly GCA_938030845.1). Lineage (GTDB taxonomy): Bacteria > Bacillota > Clostridia > Lachnospirales > Lachnospiraceae > Oribacterium. The sequence goes on from CALHIC010000045.1 coordinate 3,079, forward strand.
TAAGCATAACATTTCTATGGGAATATTCCCAATACCTTCTTAT
>CALHIC010000046.1 GCA_938030845.1 uncultured Oribacterium sp.
ATAATTCATCGCTTCTCTAACTAAATAATTTCCCACCTCAAAATTTTCTGAGAATATATTTTTTTCAACTGCTTCGCCATCATTCTTTCGTGCATTAAAACCAAGATCTCTTAAAGCCATAAGAAGTTCTCTTGGATTAGTCGGTTTTGTCAGATATCTATATACCCCATATTTAATAGCCCGCTGTGCATAAGAAAACTCGCTATAGCCGCTAAGGATAATGATCTTTATGCGTTCATCTTTCTCTCTTATTCTTTCTATGAAATCCAAGCCATTACACTCAGGCATTCTTATATCTGTAATGAGAACATCAGGTTTTTTCTCCGAAATGGCGAGTAACGCAGAAATAGCACTTTCATAAGCCCCCACTACTTCCATTCCTTCTTGACCGGAAAGCAAAGCCCTAAGTCCTTGCCTAATTTTAGGTTCATCATCTACAATCATAATCCTCATGAAAAACCCCCTCTACTATTAGCGGAAGATGAATTTCCACTGTGGTCCCATTATTCTTTTGAGAATGAATTCTCAAACCATAGCTCTGTCCGTATATTAATTTGATTCGTTTCTCCACATTATTAAGGCCAACACGCTTATCCAAAAGTATATCTTGTATCTTTTCTGCTTCCATTCCTTGCCCATCGTCAATAACAGTAATTTTCAACTCTCCTTGATCTATTACGGCAATAATGCAAACTTTACCTCCCCGCACCAAAGGTTCTAAACCATGTTTTATTGCATTTTCCACAAGAGGCTGCAAAAGAAGTTTAGGACAAGGATAAGCATTGCATGCTTCCTCTATGGAAATAGCATATTCCAAACGTTCCTCCATCCTACACTTCTGAATCTCTAAATAATTTCTAATGTATCTTACTTCTTCTTGCAAAGGTACTAATGTATTTGCACCTGATATAGAGTACTTTAACAATTCTCCTAGGCGTACAATCAAATCGCTAATATCATCCTCTCCCCTTGCCAAAAGCATCCAATTGATAGTATCCAAAGTATTATATAAAAAATGAGGATTGATTTGCGCTTGCAAAGCATTTAATTCTGCTGTCTTTTGCGCCATCTTTTCTTCCGTAACCACATGAATAAGCCTTTTAATTTCACCCAGCATAAAATTGTAGGATTGAATTAAACTTCCAATCTCATCCTTTTGCTTCGTATGAACCTGAATGTCAAAATTACCACTTTGTACTTTCTCCATAGCCTTGGAAAGCCCTTTAAGTGGCTTAGTTATAGTCCATGCAAGAAGAAAGCTGGTTAGAAATCCCATAAGTACGGATATAACAGTAATTGTGATTACTCTATTTTTTAACAGTTGTAATTGCGGAAAAATATCTTTTGTTTCAACAATAGAAAATAGTCTCCATCCCGTAATGCCATTATATTGACCACAGGCAAAATAGCTAACATTACTCCAGTTAAATTGAAAGGTATGTTCTCCGGTATCATATCGGTCTTTTACTATGTTAAGATACTCTGCCGGCACACTGGTATTCGAACAAATCACCTTACCATTTTTATCCGTAATAAGAGTAATTTGATGATGGAAAGTACTTAAATTATTAATCAGTAATTGCATAAATATTTCGGGGCTAAACTCCAGAACAATTGATCCCTTCTTTGCCCCTTCCATCCATATAGTTCTAAGTAAAAAGATGGATCCGTCCTCTAAGCTTATCCATATATTTTTATTTTGCTTTCCTTTATCCCCATCCGATTGAAAGAAAAGTTCCTCTAAAGAAATTTGATTACTCTTATATTGGTAAAAAATTTCATCATGTTGATTCAAAACATATAAATTTTTAACCGAAGGAAAAACGTTAATTTCCTGTTCTAAAATAGAAAGCTCCGTTTCTTCAAATCTCTTGACTCCTACCTCATTCATCATTTTATTTGGGGCAAACACTAAGTCACTAATAACGTCAATCAACCTATCTAAAGTTCCTATATGCTGCGTGATATTCATATCAATAAGGTTCAGCATATTTCCCATTTCTTCTTTTTTATTTTGAATAATTACACTTTGTACCGTTCTGTAAGAAATCACTCCACAAAGCCCGGTAATAAGTACAATAACCGCAATAATTGTGAATGACATTTTTTTCCAAAGACTCATTTGTTACTCCTTGCCCAAATTAATCCGTCCTGCCTTCAAGTCTTTTTGTACATCATTGATTTCCTCTATTACTTGGCCTTGTATTTTCTTACTATATTGTACATGAAAAAGATCTTGGCTCATTCCCAGTGGATATACCCTTTGCTTGCCAAGATGTCCCTTTTTATATTCACCCATAATCCATGCGTAAACTTTGTCAAAATCAAATATAACAGATGCCAAAACAATGTTCTCATCTATAGAACACTGATTCGTAGCAATTCCAATCATACTCGCTTTGTTCGGTTCTGCTTGAAGTGCCTTAAGGCTTCCTTGCCAAACCTTATTAGCATATACCAGAACAATGTCTGCATTTTCTTCTAACACTTGTTCTGTAATTTTATATCCTAAGTCAAGGTCATCCCAACTGTTGGTATATGCCCTTAGACAGTGAGCCTGATTAAGCCCTCTTTCCCGAGCAATGCGAACAGCATTTTTCTCATAAATGTCCAACATTTTCTTCATCGGCTCATTAGGAAATCCTGCAATATTTGCAAACACTCCTGTTTTCGTTAGTTTCCCAGCTATACAGGAAGCAATATAGGCTGCTTCCTCCTCTTTAATTTGAACAGAGACTATATTCTTTTGATTAAAAGTCGAACCATTGATAATACAAAACAAGGTATTTTTATATTGAGGCGCTGTAGCTTCTATAACGTCATTAAATTGTGCGCCTGCCCCGATAATGAGACCATATCCCTGATCAGCATATTGTAAAACCTTACGTTCAAAATCTTTCTCTGCTATGTTCTCGATATATTCTATTCGCTGATCATTTTTTGCATTATAGGATTTAATGCCATCAATATTCGCCTTGTTCCAACTCATATCCTCCTCAGAACCGGAGAGGAGGACAATGACTTTTTGTGAGTAAGGCATTTGTACAGAAAATCGGTGGCAAATAAGATATAGAAATAAAATAGTCAAGATCATTAATGCACACAAATATTTAATCATAACTTTTCGACTATTGGTTCTCATAAAGAATATCCACCTTATTGCCCACTCGTATTATTATGCGCCTGCCTTCTTCTACCCCTTCACAGCTCCCAT
>CALHIC010000047.1 GCA_938030845.1 uncultured Oribacterium sp.
ACTACCCCTCATTTAGACCTATATTGCCGAAAATCTATTTATTATTTTGATTTTTTACAGTCCTACAAAGATTAGCATTACTTGTTTGCCAACTCCTTCGCCAGTTCTTCATATCCCGGCTTTCCTAAGAGGGCGAACATATTTCTCTTGTAGCTCTCTACTCCCGGCTGGTTGAAGGGGTTTACGCCGTTTAAATAAGCGGAAACACCACATGCAAACTCAAAGAAGTAGAATACCTCTCCCAGAGTTCTGGCACTCTGCTCGTCAATCTTTACGATAAAGTTCGGTACATCTCCGTCACTGTGAGCCAAGATGGTTCCCTTCATGGCTGCCTTATTCACAAAGTCCACGGTTTTTCCTGCCAGATAGTTCATTCCGTCTGTATCAATGGCTTCCTTCTCCAGCACAATCTCTTCCTTGGATTTCTCAATTTCCAGTACGGTTTCAAAGTGCAGGGGACTTCCTTCCTGAATAAACTGTCCTAAGGAGTGTAAATCTGTAGTAAAGTCTACGGAAGAGGGGAACAGACCTCTGTGATCCTTACCTTCGGATTCTCCCATTAACTGCTTCCACCACTCGGAAAGGTAGTGGCAAGATGGCTCATAGTTTACCAAAATCTCAATCTTCTTATTCTTTCGAAGCATGATATTTCTGGCTGCCGCATACTGTAAAGCAGGGTTCTCCTTGTAATCAGCGGAAAGCAATCTTTCACGCATAGCATTGGCGCCATCCATAAGCTCCTGAATATCCACACCGGTTACGGCAATGGGAAGTAGACCTACTGCTGTAAGCACGGAGAAACGACCTCCGATATCATCCGGTACCACGAACTCCTCATAATGCATTTCATCGGCAAGGTTCTTTAAAGCACCCTTTGCACGGTCTGTAGTGGCGTAGATACGCTTTGCAGCCTCATCCTTTCCATACTTCTCTTCCAGCAATCCCTTGAATACTCTAAAGGCAATGGCAGGCTCTGTAGTGGTTCCGGACTTGGAAATGATGTTGATGGAGAAATCCTTTCCCTTCAACACATCCTGCAAATGCAGAATATACTTGGAAGAAATGTTATTTCCCACATAGTAAATTTCCGGAGTCTTTCTGTCCTCTTTCTTTAACTCATTGTAGAAGCTGTGATTTAAAAATTCGTTGGCTGCACGAGCTCCCAGATAAGAGCCTCCGATACCGATTACCAAAAGAACATCGGAATCCTCCTGAATCTTCTTCGCCGCCTTCTGAATCCTCTGAAACTCTCCCTTATCATAATCCGCCGGCAGGGAAATCCAACCTAAGAAATCATTTCCTGCACCCTTTCCGGACAAAAGAGTATCTCTTGCCGCAAGGGTCTGGCTCTTAAAGTTCTCCATCTCCTCTTCACTGACGAATTTTCTTGCCTTGGATAAATCAAATTGTAGCATATAGCCTCCTTCTCCTTTTCCCTCTATTCCTTTAGAGGGTAGTTCTTCCGAGATGATTTACACATATATCGTGAAATCGTCTCTTCTTAGCCCCTACAGTGTATCCTTAAAAAGAATACACCGTTAACTCTAACTTTATTTCTTATTTTGTAAGAATAACTTACTTTAAGAATTCTAAGACAAAGTCTACACTTTGTGCAATAGCTTTTCTTTCAAATTCTGTATAAGTCATAGGTGCTTTGGTATTTGCTTCATCGGAAATAAATCGTAAAATCAGGAAAGGAACTCCATTTTTCCTTGCAATCTGGGCAATGGCCGCTCCTTCCATCTCACAACAGGATGCCTGGAACTCCTTCCGTAAAAATTCCTTCTTCTCCTGTGAAGAAACAAAGCAGTCTCCCGTAACTACTCTTCCCAGAAAAGTATGAAAGCCCTGCATGGT
>CALHIC010000048.1 GCA_938030845.1 uncultured Oribacterium sp.
CCTGCGTGTCTTCCGCAGAAGCCTCTCGTTCCAGGATATCCAAATCCTCCCGACTTTTTTGCAGAACAAAGTCTTGAATTTCCTCGGCATTTCCGGACTTATCTTGGCTCTTTTCGGAAGACTCCTCCGAAACCGCTTCTTGCTTTTCTTCCGGTAGGGACTCTCTACTTTCACCTAATACCGCTTCCCCGCTTTCCTCTGTTACAGGCTCTCTGCTTTCTCCCAGCACTGCGGCTCCCGTCATCTGCTTTCGGCTTGCCGCCATTCTTCTTTCCACTTCCTCCGCATCTTCCGGTGAAGCAAGAGGCACCTCCGGTGTGGGTTTTTCCGGTTCCTCGGAAAGAATATCCTCCGCCGCCATTTCTCCCTGCAAAATGCCGGATTGCTTGGCATCCGCCCCGATGTAATACAACTGATTCCATTGGGCCAAGTCTTCATCCACCAATTCTCTGTTAAAGAAAATGATGGGAACATTCTTCTTTTTCGCCATATCGATAATTTCCGAAGGAGCGGTTCTATCCACCAGATTCACACAAAGAACGTCACAGTCCTTCTCCAGCATTTCCTCCACCTGTTCGTTTTGCAGAGCCTGACTTCCGGCCGCATTGTAGCGAAACAGGCCTATTTCTACCCCTTCCGCCCTTTTCTTACTGATTTCCTTCTCAAAGGCCGTCATATATCCGGACAGAAAGGTATCGTAGTTGTCATAAATCGTAACGCCGATTTGAAGTTTCTTCTTTTCCTTTCTTTCTTCCTTCCTTTGACAGGCGGAAAGAAGGGGAAGCAAGCATAAAGACAGGGAAAGGCAGACCGCCATTCCTCTTCTTAAGCTGTTTCCTTGAAAGCTTCCCAAGATTGTTGATTGTTCTTTTTCTTTCCTGCTGTAATCCGCTTTGTCCGCCAATTTCATGCTTTTCTTCTACCCCTACAGAGAGTTTTCCTTCAGGGGCACTCCTTCTCCATTTTTATGCCTTACTGCTTTAGATATTTCTTCAGATGTTTCTTCAGATATTTCTTCAGATATTTCCTTGGATATTTCTTTAGATATTTCTTTTAGTCTTCGGTGGGGAAGAGGATTCGTTCTATTTCCTCACTATACATATTTTCACCGGGAACCATATAAAAATTCACTATCCTATCCTCTGTTGTATTTCGCTTTTTAGAAAGCTTATACCACAGGTCCTCCATGGCATAATAGGCCATGGTGTATTGGTCAATAACCGCCAGACAGCGGATGATTCCCGCATCCAAGGCATAAACCACCTCCCGGGAATTTCCTACGCCGTAAAGCTCCACGTAACGTCTACCGGTTTCCTTTAAATAGCGGGATGCCATCTCCAGACTGTCATTTTCCAAAGCCACAATCAAATCCACACTTCTCTTATGATTGGCCTTTACCATATCCTCCTGGATTTTTCCCGTATCCGGAAGCACCCAGGCGATTTCCTGTCCCCCGGCCTCCAATACCGAAATGAGACTCTTCAGTCTTCTTTGCATATTGCCCTTATTCTGGTTTCCCGCCAAAATGCCGATGCGTTTTTTCTCCTTGTGCAGGGTGGAATGTAAAACCTGTTCCGCCAGGGCCTTCCCCAGCGCTTCCTCCTCCACATTGATAGAAGAAATGTTTAAGCCGGGTTCCGTCGTTTCCTTCTCGGAATCCACCAGCATAATCTCCGCATTTTTTCCCAAAGCATTTAAAAGGCTTCCGGTTCCCTCCGTAGCTCTAAGCTCCGCAATGATGCCGTCCGCTCCGCTTTGAATCTCCCTTTGCATACTGATATTTTCCTGCTGAATGGAAACCAGTCGATCGGTGGAAACAAAGTTGTATTCCATGTTGTAGGCTCTTCCTGCGGCGGTGAGCCCCATCTTAAAGCCGGACCATACATCGGAATTGCTATGATCCACCACCACGGAAATCTTAAAACGCTCCGGATCATTATCTCCTAAGAGCCTTCCCACGGACAAAAACAGGAGAAGCAGGGCTACCACAAAAAGGCCGGTGGTAAATATGCTGTTTTCTTTCATGCCTTCTCCCCCTCCTGTGAGCCGCTGTGAAAATGCGCTGTGCTGTGATGCATGTTTCCGTGCTCCAGACTCTTTTGGTTTTCTTCCGTGAAGGGAATAGCCGGTAAAACCACCTGCACATCCGTTCCCTCATCCGGGGCACTAATCACTCTCAGACCGTAAACAGATCCGAAACGAAGCTGGATGCGGCGATGTACATTAATCACTCCTACACCGGAGCCTCGTTTTTTCTGACTGGAGAAGCTGGAATAATCACTTTCCGTCTTTTCCAGCAGGGCTCTGGCCTTATCCTCGGTCATCCCGAAGCCGTTGTCCTTCACGGAAAGCAGTACGGATCGTCTACCGTCCCCTTCTTTTTGAATCCTACCGCTGACTATAATTTCTCCATCCTCATCCATCCCCTCCATACCATGGTAAATGGCATTTTCCAGAATGGGTTGTAAAATCAGTTTTACGGTAAGACAGGACAGCACCTCTTCCTCCACATCAAAATCCACCGTAAACTTATTCTTAAAACGGATTTTTTGAATATTCATATAGTTTTTCGCGTGCTGAATCTCCTGGGAGAGCGGGATAATGTTCTTTCCGGCGGAGAGGGAAATTCGGAAAAAGCTGGCCAGCTGGGTCACCATAAACACCGCGTCTTCCCGCTTTTCGCTTTCAATCATCCACACCACGGATTCCAAGGTATTATAAAGGAAGTGAGGGTTAATCTGGGATTGCAGGGCATCCATCTCACTCTGCCTTTTTTCCTCCTGCTGGCGGATTCTCTCTTCCGTCAGTTCGTCGATTCTTTGCAGGGACTGTAAGAGGCTTTCTCCCAGATGGACAATTTCCGTACTTCCATAGGATGAAATTTCCTCCATGGTGGGACGTTTCACTCCCATATTGCCTAAATCTTCATTTAACTTACGGATGGGATAGGAAAGCCTCAAAGAAATCACCTGATTCATCAAAAGAGCAATCAGGAGAGTCACGGAAATTACGATAAAAACATAGTAAAGCATACCTCCGGTGGCAAAGACATCATTGCCTTCTTCCAAAACGGACACCAGCTTCCAACCGGTATAGCCGATGGTGTCCACTACAATGGTTTTTTCCTTCCCGTCACTTTTCAGACGATGGATACCGTCCTCCTGGGCAACGGCCAGCTCCGTATCCTCCTTGGCGTGGCCTCGGTAGATTTCTCGAATCTTGGGATGATAAATCAGTTTTCCTCGCTTATCACAGAGATAAAAATACCGCTTTCCGTTAACCTGATTCAGCTTTTCCATCATTCGCTCAATCATGTTGTAGTCCATGTCTACCAAAAGCACACCGCTGTCACTTCTGCCGTCAAAGTTAAGTTCCACCACCCGACTCAAAGAAATGACCCAGTGGGTACGGTAGGAAGGGTCGTCAAAAAGATTCTGCACATGGGGCAGAGAAAAATGCAGGTTTTCCACCTGCTGTACCGCTTCCCGATACCAATCCTGTTCCGTTACCTTTCGATTTTTCTTCTCTGCGGAAATGGGCACCGCTGCAATGTATTTTCCCTGGGCGGAAAAAAGGGCAACGGAAACCAGACTGTCCCTATGGGCTTCATACAGAAGATTCATTTCCTGATTCAGCTTGGTATAATCCACATCCGTGCCCTTAACCACATTGTAATAAAGGGCATCGGAAATTCTGCGCATGCTAAGAAGGTATTCCTCCAATTGAATACCTCCCTGCTTTAAAAGCTGCTCGGATTGATTCTCCTGATTAATACGGAAACGTATAGAAAACTGCGTATAAAGTACGATAGACAGAAAAAGAATCAGAAAGATGGAGAAAATCATAAAGCTCATTAAGAGCATATTATGAAAGGAACGAAGGGGTGATGTAATAGAAAAGGGGACGGAGACTCCCTTTTGCAAAAAAACATCAGCCAACAGATTTTTTT
>CALHIC010000049.1 GCA_938030845.1 uncultured Oribacterium sp.
TATGATAGCAAATTTTTTCGCTATCATATTCCTCGCGATACAGTGCTATACTGCGTGTTCTTTTCTTAATCCTTAATGCGATACACTTGTAAGGCATTTTCCGTGGTTTTTCGAATCACTTCTTCCTCTGAAACTCCCTTTAATTCCGCCAGACAGGAAACCACATAGCGAAGGTTTCCGGAATGATTTCTGCTTCCTCGAAGAGGAACCGGACTCATGTAAGGGCAATCTGTTTCCAAAACAATGTGGTCTAAAGGAATCTCCGTAGCCACCTGCTTTAACTTCTTGGCATTGGAAAAGGTCAGTACGCCGCCGATGCCTACCATCATCCCCAAATCGATAAATTGCTTAGCCACTTCCACCGGGTAGGAAAAGCAATGCACAATTCCCCCATTGACATAGCCCTTATGGTCTCTAAGTAAATGGTAGGTGTCCATAGCTGCATCTCGAGAATGGAGTACCACCGGAAGATTTCTTTTCTTGGCCAGCTCCATCATGGCGATAAAGCAGTCCTTCTGCACCTCCGGATCCGGATTGAACGCTTGCATCTCCGTAATTTCCCCTTTGGCAAAGGCCTCTGCCTCCTGCTCTTTTTCTACCCTGGAGCGCTTATCTATCCGAAAATAATCCAGTCCTATCTCCCCCATAGCCACCACTTCCTTTTCTTGGCTCAGGGTATAAATCTCAAGCAGCGATTCTTCCGTAAGCTCATCCGCATTTTCCGGATGAAAGCCCACTACTGCATATTTTTGAAGTCCCGGAATAAAAAGCTCTCTCGCTAAACGAATAGCCTCCTTGGAGCTTTCCAGGTTATAACCGATTTCACAAATCCGGTCCACCCCCTGTTCCGGAAGGGAGCGGAGCAATGCCTCTCTGTCTGACCCATAGGATTCATCATTGTAGTGGCAATGGGTATCAAAAATCATCTTCTTCTCCTTTTTGATTTCTGTTTTCCTTACATACTCTATATTCTTTCCCGAACAATTCCTACGCCGTAATCTTTGCCCCTAAGTAAATCAAAAGATAGAAAAAGCCAAGATGCAGGGGATAATAAACGTAAAAGAAACGACTAAGGGAAATTCGACCCTTTTCTCCATTGTAAAAGGCAATCGGGAGGAAACTTAATGCCGCAAAGCAGTAGCTGGTATAAGACAGAGCCGCTGACAGCGCAGCCCCTGAGGACAGGCGCAGTGCCTTTTCTTTTCGAAAGTTGTACAGTGCGGCAATCAGGAAAATGCCCAGTGCTCCGTAATCTGCCCGAATCAGCTCCGCAATGGCAGCGCAGGACAGCACCGCAGCCCATTTGTAGAAAACGTTTTTCCGAAAACGATGCATCCCCTCCATACACAGCACGCCCAAAGCCAGGGTAAAGCCGATATTTTGAACGGTAAAATTATAGACCTGATTAAAAAATGCCAGGTCAAAGGGCACTTCCGAGACTATGCCCATCAAAAGCAGTCTAAAAAAATACTTCTTTCGGTCGTGGCTATGGCGGAAGCCTTCCGTCAGGAGAAAGGCATAAATCGGAAAGGCCAGTCTGCCGATAATGCGAAAGATTCTATAGATTTGGAGCAGTCTGTGCCCCTCCTCTGTTGCAATGGCCATTTGAAAATACTCGGTAGAATAGCCGTAGAGTTTTCCGTTTAAAATTACGATGGCGGCAAAATGGTCTATAGTCATGGAAATAAGGGCAAGGAGCTTCAGCAGAAACGCGGAAACTCCTCCCCCTTTTTTCTTGGTATTTAAAATGGCCTGGTAGTTCGTCATATTATGAAATGCTTGCTCCTGCAGGCATGTCTGCCAGGGAGGTCATCAGGGAAAGCTTGCCCTCTTCGTCAATGGCGGAAAGGAGCATTCCTTCGGACTGATAGCCGCAAATCTCTCTGGGGGCAAGGTTGCAAAGTACCATAACCTTCTTGCCCAAAAGGTCTTCCGGCTTATAGCTGGACTTGATACCGGAAAGAATCTGTCTTACTTCAGATCCTACCTGTACCTTAAAGAGCAACAGCTTTTTAGACTTCTTCACTTCCTCTGCATGGATAATCTTTCCGATACGGAAGTCACATTTGTCAAAGTCCTCATAAGCAATCTCTGCTTTAAAAGGAATGTCAATGCCCTTCTCAAGACCTGTTCCGGCCTCTCCTGCAGAACAAGCAGCTGTTTTCGCCGCCTTCTTCTCCGCTTCCTTCTTTTCCTCGGCCTGTGCCTTGGCAATCTGAGCCTCGGTAATCTTCTCCACTTCCTTCTCTACTTCTTTCCAATCCTTTCTCTCAAAGAGAGTCTTGGGGTCTGCCACCACCTTGTTCCCGGAGGGGTAAAGACCGAAGTCGGAAAGGGAAGCAAAATCTCTTTCCGTAGTGGAAAGCTGCTCTAAAATCTCCGCTCCTGTGGAAGGCATAAAGCTCTTCAGTAAAGAAGCACCAATAACAATGGATTCTGTCAGGTTGTAAAGCACGGTTCTCAAGCGATCCGCCTTGCTCTCTTCCTTAGCCAAAACCCATGGCTCCGTCTCATCGATATATTTGTTGGAGCGTCTGAAAATCTCAAAAATTGCGGTTAAGGCATCCGCCACCTTCAATTCATCCATCTTGGATGCGGCAAGCTTTGCCTGCTCCAAAACGGTGTTCTTCAGATCCTGATCCACCGGCTCTGTCACGCCCTTATCTTCCACGATGCCGTCAAAGTACTTATTGCTCATGGAAATGGTACGCTTTACCAGGTTTCCTAAAATGTTGGCAAGCTGGGAATTAAAACGCTCTACCATCAACTCCCAGGAGATGACACCGTCATTTTCAAAGGGCATTTCATGCATAACAAAGAAACGCACCGCATCCACACCGAAGAGTCTTACCAAATCATCGGCATAGATTACATTTCCTCTGGACTTGGACATCTTGGTTCCCTCATCCGACTTGGCGGTGGCGGTAAGCAACCAGGGGTGTCCGAAAACCTGCTTGGGCAGGGGAACATTTAAGCTCATCAAAAAGATGGGCCAGTAGATGGTATGGAAGCGGACAATATCCTTTCCAATCAAATGCAGGTCCGCAGGCCAGTATTTCTTGAAACGCTCCTGATGCTCTCCGTCCACGTCGTAACCGATACCGGTGATATAGTTGCTTAGGGCATCCAGCCAAACGTAAACTACATTTTTCTCGTCAAAGTCCACCGGGATTCCCCAGGTAAAGGAGGAACGGGACACGCAAAGATCCTGTAAGCCCGGCTTTAAGAAGTTGTTCACCATCTCATTTTTCCGGGAAACCGGCTGAATAAACTCAGGATGGCTTTCAATATGCTCCATTAGACGGTCCGCATACTTGGACATCTTAAAGAAGTAAGCATCCTCACTTGCCTTCTCCACCGCTCTTCCGCAGTCCGGACATTTTCCGTCCACAAGCTGGGAGTCGGTCCAGAAGGACTCGCAGGGGGTACAGTACCAACCCTCGTATTTCCCCTTATAAATGTCCCCGTTCTCGTACATCTTTCGGAACATCTTCTGCACTTGCTTTTCGTGATATTCCTCTGTGGTACGCATGAACTTGTCATAGGAGGTGTCCATCAAATCCCAGATGGTATGAATTTCTCCTACCACCTCATCCACGAATTCCTTGGGAGTCTTTCCCGCATCCTTGGCCTTCCCCTCGATTTTCTGACCATGCTCATCGGTTCCGGTCATAAAAAATACATCGTAGCCCTCGTAACGCTTGAAGCGGGCAATGGCATCAGCCAAAATAATCTCGTAGGTGTTCCCGATATGGGGCTTTCCTGAGGCATAGGCAATGGCGGTGGTAATATAGTAAGGCTTTTTTTCCATAGACTCTCCTTTATCTTTTTTATCTTCTTCATCCTGCAAAGAACAGTTTTTTCGACATCTTTACAAGATCCTGAAAACAGGAATTTTCTGCTGTCACTCTATATTCTATAAACATTCCTAGTCTAACATAGATTTTTCACTAGTCAATAAAATGTCGTCAGGAAGGGGAAAGAGCGGGGGTTCCCAGGCGCGCTCCAATAAATTTTGCCATATAAATTGCCCCTCCTCGTTCCACCTAATAGCCTTGAAACAGAGGCACGCTCCCGCTAACTTCACCCTGACTGAGCAGTGGTTTTGTCACCCACTGCTCACTTTGCTTCGCAAAGCAAATTCCTTCGGAAGTTGGTCTGCAACAGGACGACTTTTCTGATGAAAAGTCTGTCCTTGCGGATACTAAGCGAAAAACTGCAGTTCCTTTGTTTTTCGCAAGTACCGGCGGGCTCAGATTGCCTCTTATTTCAAGGCTATTGATGGAACTTCGGATGATGCTCACTTCCTTATTATATCAAGACAAACGGAATGCCGCTCGATCCGTGAACAATACTTGTTAAGAATTATGCAAAAAGAGCGGCGTCGCCTAGGCGAACACCGCTCTTTTTAAAGTATCTTTTATTTAATTTTGTTTATGTCCTTGTGAAAGTCTCCATCCCGGATTATTCTGCAAAATGCTTATTGAGTAGCTCGTCTACAACGGGAACTGTAATGGTGGATTGGTTCAGTGCTTTGAAAGCCAGAGCCAAGAAAATACAGGTTTTGAAAATGTCAATCGCCTGGGTAATCAAGGACCAAAACGCGGTAATGGCACGTGTGCCGTCATTGACATTGATAACGGACAAGGCGGTTCCCACCCATTTAAACACATCCGGAACCAAGCCCAAGAGGCTCAGCAGAAAGCTGAAGCAAAGCATCGTTGCTAAAGCCTTCAATGCGGATTTCTTCAGCCAAGCATCCTCTTCCATCAGGAAAATATAGCCCACAGCAAGTAAAATCGCAGTGTAGTTTCCCAGCACCGCCAGAACATAAACGCCGGCAGCCGCTAAACCTACGGATACCCCTAACTTTGTTTTCATACTCTTCTTTCCTCCATGCCTAACTATGATGCTTTATAGCACGCAAACAATTAGTTTCCGTTCACTGCGTTGTCAACAGCATCCTCTGCCTTGTTTACGGCCTGTTCTGCTGCGTTCTCCACATGCTCCGCAGCCTGCTTTGCTGCATCCACAGCACCTTCTGCAGCATTCTCCACCTTATCCGCAGCCTGATTTACAGCTTCCTTTGCATCCGCTGCCGCATTCTCTACTGCAGCCTTGCCTTCATTCTTTAAAGCATTCAGCTTTTCCTGAATCTCCGCAATTTTTGCCTGTGCGGCATGAATCTCTTCAATAAAAGCCTTGAAATCCTCAGAAGGAGCATTTTCAAAAACTTCAAAATACTTCTTACCGATTTTGCTGTATACTGCTGTAATCTTCTTTTCCTCATCATGCATCTGGGCGTTGAACTTAGCAGTATCTGCCATTTCCTTTCCCTTTTGCATTACATCCTGACTTGCATCTGAAAGCTTCTTTCCTAAATCATCAAAAAATCCCATAGTATCCTCCTTTGTCTAGTCATTAATGCCACTTTGTAATCTTAGCATGGAGGTTCTTAAAGCTCAATGAATTTGTTTCTAAATTTATATTATGCTTACATTTATTATGAATTTATATTAAGCCCGGATATATTCTAAATTTATATTACGCCCGGATTTATTATGAATTTATATTAAACCTCCGGATTTTTTCTGCCCTTTAACCATTGAAGGGTATCACCAATACTTTCCGCTCCCCTTCTCGGAGCGTATCCCAGCTCCTCCTCCGCCTTTTTTCTGCTAAAAAAACCATTGGAATACAGGACGGAAATGGCGTAGGGTGTAAAGAAAAGAGGCTGCTTTCGGATTACACAAATGCCTTCGTACATAGGCGCAATACCCTCCGCTAAAAATCTTGGCAGGAATAAAGGCATTTTCGGAAGAGAAAGCTTTTCCTTTACCATGGACAGAATCTCTTCCATCTTTAAATACTCTCCGGAAAGAATATAGCCTTCACCTATTCGCCCTTTTTCCGCTGCAAGGATAATGCCTTTCGCCACATCCCTCACATCCACAAAGTCATAGCCTCCTCCCACAGCAAGGGGAAGTTTTCCTTCCATAAAGGATAGCAGCATAGAAGTAAAGCTTCCCCTACCGTAATCACCGGGGCCGATGATTCCGCTGGGGAAAATGATATTTGCCCTTAAACCTTCCTTCATGGCTTCTATTACGGAAGCCGTCGCCATAGCCTTTGTTTTCGCATAAGCCCCTCGTACCGTTTCCGGGGAAAATGCACTTTCCTCCGTGATATACTCCCCTTCCTTCTTTTCAGGGATGGCATGGACGGAGCTAACATAAATCAGCCTTTTCACATTTTTCCGAAGACAATGTCTAAGAATCCGTCTTGTGCCTTCCACATTCACCTGATACAGCTGCTCTCCGGGCTTAGTTGCCACGGAAATAATACCGGCACAATGAAAGACCAGGGAATCGAAATCCGCAGTAGCCAAAAAAGCTTCCACGCTCTCCTCTTCCCGCAGGTCTCCCTTCA
>CALHIC010000050.1 GCA_938030845.1 uncultured Oribacterium sp.
TTATCGATTCCGTAAATTGTGGCATAATCCACTCCGGATTGATCATCGGTAACGGTAAACTCAACATATCCGGAGCCGAGAACAACATTGTCCTCATCAATGACGGGGGGATTTTCGTCAAAACTATTGATTTGGGTATTGCTGACTTGCATCATCCCGTTGATGGATTTTGCGGAAATTCGAAGATTTCCGTTTCCGGTAAGAGAAATGATGTAATTTTGATTTTCCTTTGTAAAATTTTGCTCTTTTCCCTCTAATTTTGCAGTGAACTCTTTAATAGGAAGAACGGAATCCACATGAACCAAAAGTGTTCGTACAGCAGGATCATCCGTTTCCGTAGCTTCATTCACCTTTAACTTCGGGGTAGCCAAAACAAAAAACAAAATAATGGAATTAATCACCAGATACGGCAGGACATAATGAAGAAGTATAGAAAGGAAGCCGGACTTCTTTTTCTGTGACCCTTTGGAACTTCTATAATCTTTTTGGTTGGACATGTTTTTCTCCTCAGCTTTTTCTAGATACTACGGCAAGAAAGTATACCAAATCTTCCTTTTGCTTACAAGATAACTTCTATGCAATTAGGACTTCCTATCGAAATTGTTAAGAAATAGCGCTGCATTCGCTGAATTTAAAGAGCACTGTCAAAATCTTTGATAATGAACATTTTCAAAGATATTCCCCAAGATGTTCCTAAAGACATTCCCAGAGACATTCCCAAAGACATTCCTTTTGAACCCTAGGCAAAAGAGAAAGAGAATGTTAGAATGAGAAGACTAATCTTGGAGGGATGTTATGAAATTTGATACGAAAAGAGATATAAAAAGGCTGCTTGGCGTTTTGGCGGGAGCCACTTTGTTGGCTTTAAACTTAAAAACCTTCGTTTCAGCCGGAGGACTTTTTCCGGGAGGAGCTACAGGACTTACGGTTCTCTTGCAAAGAGTGGCATTACGCTATTTTAATTTAGCGCTTCCGTATTCTGTACTAAATATCATTATCAATATCATTCCGGTCTATATCGGTTTTCGGTATGTGGGAAAGAAATTCACGATCTTATCTTTGATTATGATTTTGTTCACAGGCTTTGTAACGGATAGTGTGAATTTACAGCCCATTACCTCGGATATGCTTTTAATATCTATCTTTGGAGGAATCTTAAATGCCTGTGCCATTACGCTTTGCCTCAGGATGGATGCCACTTCAGGGGGAACGGATTTTATCGCGATTTATCTGTCTCAGAAAAAGGGAGTGGACACTTGGAATTTGATTTTCTATTTTAACGCCGCCCTTTTGGCTGTTGCCGGATATCTTTTCGGTTGGGAGAAGGCATTATACTCCATCATTTTCCAATATGTGTCTACACAAACCATTTCCGCCCTTTACAGAAATTATCAAAAGCTTACGCTTTTTGTGATTACGGACTATCCCAATGAAATAGCAGCGGGAATCCATGAGGTCTGTCATCACGGCGCCTCTATTATGCACGCCATGGGAGCATTTGAAAGAAAAGACCATTATATGGTGTATTCCGTGATTTCTTCAGCGGATATCAAGAAGGTAAAGATGAAGATTAATGAAATTGATTCCAAAGCCTTTATCAATACGATTCGTTCTAAGGATATTACCGGGCATTTCTATATGAAGCCCAAGGATTAAAAGAGTAGGACATAATATTTCGATTTGAAGGAGAAAGATTAAAAGAGTAGGAAATCACATTTCGATTTGAAGGAAAAGGATTAAAAGAGTAGGAAAGCATATAGAAAAGCATATAGAAAAGCATATAGGAAAATATATAGGAATTATAGTAGATATAAAGGGAGAAGAAGTACTTATGAAAAAGCAGTATCAGAATATATTTTTGGATTTGGATGGAACTATTATGGATTCCGGCTCCGGAATTATGAAGTCGGTGCAATATGCCTTGGATCATTTTTCCTTACCCAATGAACCGGAGGAAAAGCTGAGAAGATTTGTGGGACCTTCCTTGCAGGATTCTTTTATGCGATTCTACGGCTTTTCCGAAGAAAAGGCTAAAGAAGCCATTTCCTATTATCGGGAATATTATCCCGAGAAGGGAATGTATGACGCCTTTTTATATCCCGGGATGGAGGAATGCATGAAGAAGATGCATGAAGGGGGGAAGAAGCTGGTGCTTTTAACCTCTAAGCCTCTGTTTTTTGCCACACAAATCATAGCCCACTTTGGTTTATCCCCTTATTTTTTCCTGGAAATCGGCACGGAGCTGAAGGAGCAACATTCCGACAAGAGTTTCTTGATGGAGAAAGCTATAGAAAAGGGCGGCTTTCAAAGAGAAGATTGTCTTATGGTAGGAGATACCGTTTACGATATCCAAGGGGCGAAGGATGCAGGAATCGACTCTGTGGCAGCGCTCTACGGCTATGGAGAACGGAAAGAAATCGAAACGGCAAATTATTCCATTGAAAAGCCTTTGGATTTATTGAAGATTGTTTTTTAATAGACTAAATTTACTCAGTGTACCCGCTGCTGCATGAAGAGGGAAAATTATGGCATGAAAGTGGTAAAATTATATTTACAGTTTAAGAAGAAAGGATGTATATGAAAAGAAATCTTTGGAAATGGCTGTTACTTTGTCTTCTTTGCATTGGCCTTTTTGCCTGTACCAAGGGCGGAGAGAGCTCTACGGAAGCGAAGAAGGAATCTACTCCTTCTGTAGAAGAGAAAAGCTCCTCA
>CALHIC010000051.1 GCA_938030845.1 uncultured Oribacterium sp.
AACGGTGTGGAAAGACCGGTGTCCTTTGATGTGCCATGGAAGAAAGATGAAGTGGTGGAGGTTGTGCAGTCTCTGGCAAAGTGGAAGAGAATTGCTTTACAGCGTTATAATTTCCAGATAGGCGAAGGCCTCTACACCAATATGAATGCCATTCGCCGAGATGAGGAATTGGATAACCTGCATAGCTGCTATGTGGACCAGTGGGACTGGGAAAGAGTCATCGGAAAAGACGAAAGAACGGAAGAGGTACTACAGAACACGGTAAGAGACATTTTTCGTATTATCAAGCATATGGAGCATCAGGTTTGGTATAAGTATCCGGATGCTGTGAAGAAGCTGCCGGAGGAGATTTACTTTATTGATTCTGAGGAACTTCTTAAGAGATATCCGAATCTTAGTCCGAAGGAAAGAGAAAATGCCATCACCAAAGAGCATGGTTGTGTCTTTATTCAAAGAATCGGAGATAAGCTCAGTAACGGGGAACCCCATGACGGTAGAGCTCCGGACTATGATGATTGGAGCTTAAACGGAGATATCCTCTTCTGGTTTGAAACTTTAAATTGTGCTTTGGAGATATCCTCCATGGGAATCCGTGTGGATGAAAAAGCCTTAGAGAGACAGCTCAAGCTATCTCATAATGAAGACAGGGCAAAGCTTCCATACCACAAGATGCTTCTGGAAGGAAAGCTTCCCCAAACCATCGGAGGCGGTATCGGACAGAGCAGACTTTGCATGTTGCTCTTGGATCGTGCCCATGTGGGAGAAGTACAGGCATCCATTTGGCCGGAGGAGATGCGGAAGCTTTGCGAGGAGAATAATATTTTCCTTTTATAGTGCGTTTGTCAAATTTTAAATGGCTTATTTCTAAGCAATAAAAGTAGCGGAGACCTTTTGTAAGGTTTCCGCTTTTCTGCATTATAGCTCTAAAACAGGGGCTAAGAAATTCCGACTGCTTGTTTAGCTAATTCATCGGCTCTTTCATTAAAGTAATCTCCACTGTGAGCTAGAACCTTATGGAAGCTAATCTTTAACTTCTTTTGGTATTCCAACATTTTCTCTCTATATTCTATAGTTTTTTCCTTATTGCACTTCCAATCCCCTATAGCCCAGGA
>CALHIC010000052.1 GCA_938030845.1 uncultured Oribacterium sp.
TTACCGAGGAAGAGCTTACTTACTTAGGCGTTAAGGATGCGGAAGAATTAAGCTACTATGTGACCTGCGTTTTACAGGCAGACTACCTGGACAACACCGTAAATTTGAAGTGTCCTTTGGTGATTAATCCAGAGAATCATAAGGGCATGCAAGTAATACTTGAAGCAAGCGGATACGAATACAAGCACACTCTGGGCAGCTTTGAATCTGTACAGGCAAAGCAGAAGGCTGCCGTATAAGATAGCCCGGAGGAGTTTCCACAGGGATGTGGAAGAAAGAGGTGAAGGAAAACCATGTTGATCCTAAGAAGAAAAAAGAATGAAAGCATTTTAATCGGCGATAATATTCGTCTTACGGTAATTGAAACTGCCGCTGACGGCGTTCGTATTGCCATTGATGCTCCAAAACATATCTCCATCTTACGGGAGGAGTTATCCCATGCGGAAGAAGCTAACCGCTCTGCTGTTGCAGGCGATTCCAATGCAATCTTCCAGTTACAAAACGGTTTATTAAAAAATCTTGCCGTAAGCAAACCAGAATGATCATAAGAAAGTCCCCGGAAAATTCTCCGGGGACTTTTGTTTTATGTTCTACTGTATATTTCGCTCTATATGCTACTTTATGTTCTTATCCTGCTCTTTTAACGATTCCTGCTCCATGGCTTTTGCCCTCTTTGCCCTGGCTTTCTGCTCTCTTTTATGGAGAAAAATCAAGAGCAAGGCGATAGCTGCAATTCCTATAATCTGAGGACTGTACACAAGGATTAGGAAAAGAAGAGCTTCAAAGAACCATTTGATACCGTAGAGATTTTCTTTAAATCCCGTCTTCAATCTATCCTTAAAGCCTTCCTCCTTCTGCTCTCTTGCCTCCGGCTTTGACTTTTCCGTCAAAGTCAGGTTTAAGGTGGCAAAGTTAATCCTGTTGTCATATTCCAGAATCTGGCTTCCGTAGTTCTCCAACTGATAGCGTATCTCTGTTAAACGATTCTCCAAAATTAAAAGCTGATCGAGATTTTCTGCCTTGTCCATTAAAGCCAGAACCCTCTCCTGCTCCTTTTCTAAAGAATTCTTATGAGCCTGGGCATCATGGTACTGTAAACGAACATCTTCCAGATTCTCGTTGCGAGACTTAATTTGTCCCTCTCCTTCTACGAAAGTAAGGAATTCATCCATCTTATCCTTTGGAATACGAATGGTAAAATACATTTTTCTAAAGTCGCTATAGCTGTCATTATCCTGAAAATCCTCTGATTCTACATAGCCGGACATTGCTTTCACTTTCTCTCGAAGCGCCTTTGCTTTTTCCGGAATATCCTTTGTATCGATTTCCATATTTACGGTTCGAATCTTTTTTTCCGAGATTTGAACATTGGGGTCTTCCACTACATCGGGAGTATTGGAATCCGGCGTATTGGAATCAGGATTGCTTACTTCCGGAACGGTCTCCTCAGCGGCTTCTCCCTGAGAGGCTCCGGGAACTTCATTTTCCTTAGTAACTACAGAATCCTTTCCGGCATTGGATTTTGCCACCTGTGCTCCTGCAAAAGCGGCTTCATCAGATTTTTCAGCCTCTGCCTCCCCGTATGCAGCGTCATTGGTAGAGCTATCCGCCCTGTAGCTTATATCCTTCCTTGCTCCGCTACAAGCTGTCAATACTCCTGCGGATAAAATGGCGGCACAATATCCTATTGCCAAAACAGATATTTTTCTCTTTTCCTTCCTTTTTTTCATAATTTCCTCCTTGGCTTATGCCCTGATGTTGCAGGTCAGTCTTTTCATTCTTAGCGAGTATCACCTGCCTAGTGCGCGGTATCTCGTTGACCAGAAAGTACTGCAATATTCTTCTCTCTACCTTATAAACGGTAAAAGGAAGGAATTGGTCACATATTCTCTTATTTTTATTGAAAATATTTCTTAGCCTTTCAGACCTATACTGTATGAAAGTTCTCTCCTATATGCCCACTACAAACGAGATATCGCACACTACGCGTGCGATACTCGTTAAGAATTGGAAAAAAAGGGAGGCATTTCGCCTCCCTTTCTTAAAGTTTAGTTTATAATTCGTTTTCGCCCTCTTTAATTGCTCTTAGGGCTGCGGATAATCCGGATAATCCCTTGGGATCCGCATCAAAAATCTCTTCTGTGCTTAAAGGTTCATTTACCTCGTTGCTAAGCACGTCGGAAGTATCTACCACTTCTTCCTTATCAGTAGAAAGTTTAACGTTTCTATATCGGCGCATTCCTGTTCCTGCAGGAATCAGCTTACCGATAATAACGTTTTCCTTCAAACCGATGAGGTGGTCAATCTTACCGTTGATAGCCGCTTCTGTAAGAACTTTTGTGGTCTCCTGGAAGGATGCTGCAGACATGAAGGAATCGGTA
>CALHIC010000053.1 GCA_938030845.1 uncultured Oribacterium sp.
TTTTTCCAAAATCACCGCCACCATCTCTGAAAATAAACGAATAGGAAGAAATTTCGTGCGAATCGTGTAATAAATGCCGGCGGGAATTAATAGAATTACCATCAAGGACAGCCCCAGACTGCTTCCTCCGGGTAGTGGAATCTTTACCAAGTCTCCCCATAAAAATCCGGTTACCGCTTCAATCATCGATACAATAAGTGCCATAATTTCCTCCCCTTCTTGACTTAATCACAAATTTCAGCCATTCCTTCAATATAGTTTACGCTGATACTATTTTCTGCGAATTGGTCTTTGTTTCTTTGCACTTCTACGCTTTTATGCGTTTATGCTTTTATGTGTTAAAGTATTTTCCGTAAAAGAAAAAGCACAATGTGCTTTTCCCTATTGTAACAGCTATTTTCTTTTTGGCAAGGACTTTTCTTTCCTGAGAGGATTTAACAGTATTCATCCAAGCCCTTCTTCATAGCATGAATATATGCTTCCTTAACATCTTCCGGCCCTTGAATTTTTACAGCTCCTCCCAAAGAAAACACCCAAGCAAAAAACATTTCACTCACTGCCACATCCACATGACAAATGGCATAGCCGGGCTCTTCCGCAGGAAAAAGGGAAATTTCTTTTCCGAAGCGGTCCAGAAGAATTCCCACCATTTCCTCCTTAAAGATAAGGCTTACCTTCTTCCGTTCCCCGGCAAACATGGAGAAGGTTCTTTGTCGAAAATGCTCCATATCCAGATTCTGAAAGGCATCTTCCCCTTGTCTTTTCTCCTCCAAAATCCGGATATTCTTCATTTTATCCACCCGGTAGTGTTTGAAAATCTCCTCTTCTCCATCATAGCCCAGAAGATAGTAATTTTCATTTTCCAGAATCAGATTCCAGGGACTTACCAGGTAGGGCTTTTTCTTCTTCTCCACCAGTTCCTTATTCATATTCCATTGCAGGTAGGAAAAACTGATTTGCCTGTTTTCCGCAATAGCTCTATGTAATTCGTCCACCACATAGTAGATGGATTCGTTCATGCTCTTGATTCTTCCGGGGAGCATCAGCTGCCGGTTTAGTTGTCTGGCTTCATATTCACTGACAAAGGTGGTGAGCTTCTTGATTAATTCCTTGGATTTTTTCTCCGTAATAAAACGGGAGGCCTGTACCGCATCTGCCAGTAGCTTACATTCCGCCAGTTCAAATTCCTTGCTGCCAAGATAATAGACATAGTTCCTGCCCTGTTTTTCCATCACCACATCATAGCCCATTTGGCGAAGGCACTCCAAGTCATCATAGACACTTTTCCGATCCGTCTCAATATCCAGCTCTCTTAAATAATCTTGGATTTCCGCCATGCTTAGAGGATGCTGTTCATCAGCCTTGTGCAGTAATATTTCTCGCAAATGATACCACTTCCACTTTTGATTCCGTCTCTTCGCCATATCAGCCCCCCAATGTCAGAATGATTCTTTCTACTATATGCTCATTCTAACAGGAAAAGGCACAATAGGATATTCAGAATTGCATAAGATTTAAAACGAGTATCCCGTCTTTTACAGGATACTCGTTTTAAATAAAAATTATATCGCTCAGTCTAGCAGATTATAAGAGTGCCTCTACTGCCTTCTTCACATCCTCCATTGGATAGGTTGGCTCAAAACGCCGTAACACATTTCCCTTTCTATCCACCAAGAACTTGGTAAAGTTCCACTTGATATCCGGATTCTTTTTGTATTTCGGGTCTTTGGCAAAACACATTGCCACCATAGCCATAGCCTTCACTCCTTTTCCAAATCCCTCAAAGCCTTTTTGCTCTTTAAGATAGCCGTATAACGGAAGAGCATTGGCACCATTGACCTCTGCTTTTTTCATCTGATCGAATTCTGTTTTGTACTGTAGAGTACAGAACTCGTGGACTTCCTCATCCGTTCCCGGAGTCTGTCCTGCAAACTGATTACAGGGAATATCCAAAATCTCCAAGCCTTTTTCATGGAAAGCATTGTAGAGATTTTGCAAATCCTCGTATTGAGGTGTAAAGCCACAGCCTGTTGCCGTGTTGACAATCAAAAGCACCTTTCCCTCATACTCTTTAAGAGATAGCATTTCCCCATTTCTCTTCTCTACACTATAATCGTAAATTCCCATATTTCCCTCCTATACTCTACTTTTCCTTGAACTCTTAACTTTTATAATAGCTTCTTGTTATATAGATTGTTTGCAATTTAATTTTACTCTATTTCATTCTTTTGTCAAGAAAATTCATATCTTTCATTTCGATTGATATTTTTGTTACATTTGCAACATATCTCTTGCTTTTTCTCTGTTATCCTGAGGTCGTTAAGAAAAATACTATCAGG
>CALHIC010000054.1 GCA_938030845.1 uncultured Oribacterium sp.
GGTTTTTAATTTCCCAAAGAAGATCCCCCTCCGTCAGGGTGCCGGCAAATTTTCCGTCTTTACTTAATACGGGAATGGCTGAATACCGGTGAAACTCCATTTTCTCCAAGGTATTTCGCAAACTGTCTTCTTCCTTTACGTATGCCACGTCACATTTTGGAGTAAGAAAGAAAAGTATATTCATGCTTGGGACCTCCTGTCATTTTCTGCTCATAGAATGGGACAAAAAGAAAATATCCTTTTGCCCAAGGTAGTATATCGGCAAGAAAGAAAAAGAGTATGAATTTTTCTCTATAATTTTGTAAAAAAAGAAGAATACTTATACATTTTCATCTTATACCGATAGTACTATATTTCTTGTTTCTACTATAAAAAAAAGATATGTACGAATTGTGACAGGCTTATTAAAACTTCCTGCAAATAAAGGCTTAAATTTTTTGAAAAACTCGATTTTGACAAGGAAGAGGAGACAGGGTAGAATACAAGAATAGTGACAGATTGGAGTAAGTATGACAGATAAAAAGGAAGACAAGCCCTTAGAGAGACCAAGGGATAATACCCCTCCTGAGGAGCTTTTAAAGATACTTTTGGCAAATGTTCGTTCCTACCATCCTTCAGATGACCTTTCCATGATTGAAAAGGCCTATGAGGTAGCGAAGGAACAGCACAAGGACCAGAAGAGAAAGTCGGGAGAACCCTATATTATTCATCCCCTCTGTGTAGCCATCATTTTGTCCGACCTGGAAATGGATAAAGAAACCATTGCGGCGGGACTCTTACATGATGTGGTGGAAGATACGGGGATGAGCCTTAAGCAGGTAGAGGAAATGTTCAATCCGGACGTTGCCGTACTTGTGGACGGGGTTACCAAGCTGACCCAGTTAAATCTAAATACCGATAAAGTTGAATTGCAGGCGGAGAATCTCAGAAAGATGTTTGTGTCCATGGCCAAGGATATCCGGGTCATCATCATCAAGCTGGCGGATCGCTTGCATAATTTGCGTACTTTGGAATACCAGAGTCCGGAGAAACGAAAGGAAAAGGCCAGAGAGTCCCTGGAGATTTATTCTCCCTTAGCAGATCGTCTGGGTATCAGTAAGATTAAGATTGAGATGGATGACCTTTCTTTGAAATACTTGGAGCCGGAGGTCTATTACGACCTGGCGGAGAAGGTGCATTTTAAAAGAGAGGTTCGGGAAGAGCGAATCGACAAGATTGTGCAGGAAGTGCGGGAGCATATCGAAGAGTCCGGCATCAGGGCCAATATAAAGGGACGAATCAAGCATTTCTTCTCCATTTACAAGAAGATGGTAAATCAGAACAAAACCATAGACCAGATCTATGATTTGTTTGCCATCCGTATTATCGTGGATACGGTGAAGGACTGTTATGCGGTGCTGGGCTTTATTCATAAGCTTTACACCCCCATTCCCGGGCGCTTTAAGGACTATATCGCCATGCCTAAGCCCAATATGTACCAGTCTCTTCATACCACGGTAATCGGAAGAGACGGTGTGCCCTTTGAGATTCAGATTCGTACCTTTGAAATGCATAGAACCGCAGAGTTCGGTATTGCCGCCCATTGGAAATATAAAGAAGAGGGAGGCTCTGAGAATAAGGCCACTGAGAATGAGATGACGAAAATGAAGTGGCTCAGCGAAATCCTGGAGTGGCAGAAGGATGAGTCCGACTCCAAGGAATTTATGAAGATGGTAAAGTCCGACCTGTCCCTCTTCAATGAAAGCGTGTACTGCTTTACCCCCACGGGAGATGTGAAGAATCTACCCGCAGGCTCCACCCCTATTGACTTTGCTTATTCCATCCACTCCGCTGTAGGAAATAAGATGGTGGGAGCCAAGGTTAACGATAAGCTGGTGCCCATTGAATATGTGCTCCATAACGGAGACAGAGTGGATATTATTACCAGCCAAAACTCCAGAGGACCTTCCAGAGATTGGCTGAAAATCGTAAAGTCCACTCAGGCGAAAAACAAGATTAATCAGTGGTTCCGTCACGAGCAGAAGGATGAAAATATTGACCGTGGCAAGGATTTACTGGATCGCTATGTGAAAAGTAAGGGGCTGAATCTTCCGGATCTTACCAAACCGGAGTATGTGGAGGCAGTGCTTCGCCGTTACAGCTATCGGGATTGGGAAAGCGTTTTAGCCGGTGTAGGTCGAGGCGGTATTAAGGAGTCTCAGGTTATTTCCAAGCTTTTGGATTCCAAACAAAAGGCGGAAAGCAAGACGGTGGATGACAAGACCATTTTGCAAAATATCGGAGAAATGACCAATAAGCCGGAGGTTATCCGAAGAGCCAAATCCGGTATTGTGGTGAAGGGAATCCATGATTTGGCAGTGCGCTACGCAAAGTGCTGTAATCCCGTGCCGGGAGATGAAATTGTGGGCTTTGTGACCAGGGGTCGAGGGATCACCATTCACTGTACCGACTGTATCAATATGATGAACCTTCCGGAAGCGGAACGGAAAAGAATGATTGATGCGGAATGGCAGAGAGGACCGGAGCAGGAAAGCTATGCTACGGAGCTTACCATTTATGCCAATAACCGTATGGGACAGATTGTGGACATTTCCAAGGTTCTTACGGACAATAAGATTGACATCAGCAGTATGAATTCCCGTACAGCGAAAAATGGTAAGGCCACCATTAATATCAGCTTTGAAATTAAGAGTAGAGAAGAGTTGAACGATATTATCGGAAAGCTGAAGAAGATTCAGGGAATTATAGAGATAGAAAGGGCAAAGGGGTAAGATGTTTAATATACGAAGCCTGACTGTAGGCATTGTGGCAACCAACTGCTATCTGGTTTGGAATAAGGCAACAAGAGAAGGGGTTTTAATCGATCCGGGAGATGAGGCGGAGCGAATTTGTTCCGCCATTGCAGAAGAAAGAGTAAATTTAAAGGCCATTCTTTTAACCCACGGGCATTTTGATCACATCCTTGTGGCGGAAGAGCTGAAGGAAAAGTACGATGTACCTCTCTACGCCTCCAGGGATGAAAAGGAAATGCTGGAAAATCCCCAGTGGAACCTTTCCGGTATGGATGAGGGCGTGACGATTACAGATTATATTCCGGTACAGGACGGAGATAAGCTGGAGCTTCTGGGGAAGGAATGGCAGGTCATTGCCACTCCGGGGCACACCAAGGGTTCGGTAAGCTATTTTGTGCCGGGGGACATTCCTTATCTTTTTAGCGGAGATACCCTTTTCTATGAATCCTACGGAAGAACCGACCTTTACGGCGGTTCCGAGGCGGAGATTAAGAAGAGCATTAAAGAAAAGCTATTTTGCCTGCCCGATGAAACCTTGGTTTATCCCGGACATGAAGAGGCAACCACCATTGCCAATGAGAAGCAGTATAATCCGGTGAATTTTATGAGGTGATGAAGCCGAAGAGAAGGACCGTGTGTCCGCTTCCCATAGGATAGGGGGAAACCTGGGCACGCTCCCGCTAAGCTCGCCCAACGGGAACGGGTACTAAGCTTTTACAAGACAAAAGCTAAGTACCCACGGGCTCAGATTGCCCCTGTTTTTCCCTATCCTGCGGGAAGCTACAGGGCGTTCTTTCGCTCTTTCCTAAAATGCAATAGGCATTTTGACGAATTTATTTTTCATGAAAAATTAGTATGGAAAATGGAGGTTTTTCAAGCATTTGCCTTGCTTTTTTTGGTGGAGGGACAGGCGGGAGAATTTGAGTCTGTCGGCCCTTGCGAAAAACAAATGCAATGATGTTTTCGCTTAGAGTCCGTTCCCGTTGGGCGAACTTAGCGGGAACGTGCCCGGTCTGTCCCTTCCACCTCTTAAAAAGCAAGCCTTGAAAGACTCTTTTCCATCCATTTTTCACCCTGAAAAATTTGTGAAAATGCCCATTGAATATCCCCTTCCTTTGTCGTATGATTGAGAGGCTTTCACAAGATATTGTGTTTTCGTGATAAGAGTATTCTATATCGTGTTGATTTTTGGGGCGGGATAAAG
>CALHIC010000055.1 GCA_938030845.1 uncultured Oribacterium sp.
CAGCTCACAGCTGATAGCTTTTATCTTCTTACCGTTTCCCTCACTATGACGCCTTACCGTCCGCCGTCATTCTGAACGGGGGCAAGAATGCTTTGTGGGAAAGACGGAAAACGGAGCAGTGACATAGATTCTTGCCGTTTTTCATAGAATAATGATTCCTATCTCATCCTTTTATACTACCGAATGTCCGGATACAATCCTTTGGCTACGTGTTCTAATCCTTCCGCTGTTCTGACTCCGCTATACTGTCCTTCATAAAGTGGAAGTATGTAGACTCGCTCCTTTTGAATGCAAGGAAGACTATTTAACGATGGGGTGTGTAAAAGCTGACTTCGAAGGTTTTCTTTCTTATCATAATCCCATTCAGTAACCATAAGGAAAATAACATCAGGCTTCTGCTTTAGGATTTCCTCTTCTGTAATGTATCCTTTGGTATGCAAGAGAAGCCTGCCACCTAATTTTTTGACCATATCAGCCTGTAGGTAATCATCGCCCCAATTAACAAGTTTGTTGCTCATGTACTGCACAATCATGACAGACGGTTTATCCTTTTCTCGAGATGCTTGTTCCTGCAAATCAGTAAGGCGTTTTCGCATAGAAGTTACGATAGCATCGGCTTTATCTTCTACTTGAAAAATTTTCCCTAAATCCTGAATTACTTTGTATTCATGCTCCAGAGTTCTTTTCCCTGGTTTAATTACCGGTATTTCGCTGATATAGGTTTTTACTTTCCGGCTTTGCCAAAAATCCGTTGTCCCCATTCTTTTTTCGCTGAAAGCAGACTCCCAGCTGGTAATAATAAAATCCGGATTCATCACCAAGGCGGACTCTTTGTCCAGAGGATCAAAAGAGTGATAAGGGATCTTAGCATATGACTCACGAAGTTCAGGGCGCAAAAACTTTGGATCGGGAATACCGGTAGCTGCTATAATCCTATCTCCCACGCCTAAAGCGAGCATTGTTTCAATAGGTCCCTGCCAAATGGCAATAACCCTTTTAGGGACTGTTTCAAAAGTCTCTTCCTCAAGCTCATGTTTGGAGTTGTAGGTGGTAATGACGGCAATGCTTTTTTGATTAGAAGAGGCAGCTGGAGTTTTAGGCTCTTTTGAAACAGAATTGAATAGAATAGAATATCCTAATACTAAGCAGAGAAATAACAAAAGAGCGGCTGCTGCAATATATTTGTGTTTCATAGATATGCTCATAATGAAAAGCAGCCTGCAAAAATCTGTAGACGGCTTCCTTATTTGTTAAAAATGCAGAGTTGCAGAAATCATATAAGATCTTGGCATGGAAAGAATTAAGTTATCTCCGCCCGCCAAACCTTCCCAGCATGCTTTATCAAAAAGGTTATAAATCATTGCATTCCAGGTAATCGGAGTTTTTCCAATATGTGAATTGTAAGAGGCTCCCAAGTCAAAAATAGTATAAGAAGGAAGCTTATGTAGCTGATTATTGATATAATAGCTTCCGCTGTAAACCATACGGCCAAAAATGTTAATATCTTCATTGGGATGATATTCCAGTCCCAAGAGCCCGCTCCATGCCGGTACGCCATTGATACGGAGTCCATCCAGCGTACCATTTGTAGATTTATCTATTTTCGCATCGACATACATTATACCGGCATTCATATTCCATTTCTTAGTAAGCTTACCGGTGATAGAAAGATCAAAACCTTTATAGTCCTGTTTTCCGTTGTTTGTCTTGTAATACATATTTGGCGTTGCAGATGGTACATCCATAGCATTGGCTTTAGTCATCTCGAAGATGGATAAATTTGCCAGGAATCTGTCATTTTCGTATCGGACGCCTAACTCATTCTGTTTTGTTTTAGCCGGACCAAGAATCTGCCCTGCGTTGAGATACCGGGAACCGGAAATCAAAGAGCCCTTTCCAAAGCTTTCTGTATGGCTGGCATAAAAGGAAAAATTATCATTAGGCTTGTAAACGATACCGTACAGAGGACTTAAAGCATCCGATTTAACAGCATTGCTTCCGATACTGCGATTAGACACACTTGTCTTTGTCAGGCCAAACATAACATTAAACTTGCCGATTTCCATATTATCAATGGCTTTGTAGCTGGTATAAATGGTCTTGCTTTTCAGATAGGGGTTTTGATACGGATATTCCGGTACAAAATCAGGTTGTGTCAAGATTCCGTCTTTCAATGTACCAGTTACTGTTCCGAACGCCCAAGATTTAGAGCCGTAGTATTTCTGCCAGTTTTTATCATAAGCAAGTACAAGATTATGCTTTACTTCTCCGGTAATCGCTTTGCCCCTTAGTCCGATCTGCAGAGTACGATTATCAAAGGCGAATGGATTTCTGACAACAGAATCGGAGAAAGAACCATCCTCTTTAATGGTATATCGCCAGTCACTGTTAGAGGCATTGTAGATATCATACTTACCATAGCCTGCGTTCAAGAAAGCCGACCAGTTATCATTGATACGCTGATCATGATTAATGGTGGCAATCCATTTGTCCGCTTCCCATTTCAATGCTTTAAATCCATAGTTTCTATGGGTATCCGGAGCGGACGGAATCGTGGTCAAAGATTTATCAAAAGTAAACCAGCGGAGGCTGTTTCTAACAGAATCATCTACATAGCCGAAAAGGACATTAGTCTTGCTGTGTTTATCTACATGGTCTATATTTACAAAAATATTGTTAGATTTACGGCGTTCATCGGAAATAGCAGTCTGACCGTTGCTGCTCATAGCATTGATACGAATCCCCCATTTCTGGTTTTCGCCAAATCGTTTTCCTATATCGATTTGCTTTGTAAAAGTGCTTTTACCGGAAAAGCCGAGAGTGACATTCGTATTCGGGTTTACTTTTGCCTTTTTTGACACTAAATTAACTAATCCGCCTGCGGATTCGGATGAAGTTG
>CALHIC010000056.1 GCA_938030845.1 uncultured Oribacterium sp.
GTATCAAATGCGCTTTGCAGGAGAAGATGTTTCGAAATTAACTATGCAGCAGTTACGTGGTAGAGAAGGTGCCAGAATTAGAACAGTTTATCGAAATATGTCCAAGGAGTACTATGTGGCATGGGATAAGAGAGATTATGATCCGGAGGATTTTTTTGATGCAACGCCTATAAATCAAGCCTTATCGGTTGCCAATGTTGCGTTATACGGATTGGCTTACAGTGTGATTGTTGCCTTGGGACTTTCTCCGGGATTGGGATTTGTGCATACAGGACATGACTTATCCTTTGTATATGATATTGCCGATTTGTATAAGGCCTGGACCTCGATTCCGGTAGCCTTTCAGATAGTTTCAGAATGTTTGGAAGAAGAGGATCTTCCACGAGAAGTTCGTAAAAAAATGAGAGATATTTTTACAGAGACGAAGCTATTGGAACGAATGGTTAAGGATATTCAAAATTTACTGGAGGTAGAAGAAGATCAATTCTTTGAAGTTGACAGTATTAGTTTATGGGATGATAAGGAAAAGCTTGTTTCTTACGGGGTAAATTATAGTGAGGATTCATCATGCCGATGACAGTGATTACTTTATCCAAGGTCAGTAATTCTCTTAAGGGCGATTTATCCAAGTGGATGCAAGAAATTGCTACCGGAGTTTATATTGGAAATTTTAAT
Organism: uncultured Oribacterium sp.; assembly: GCA_938030845.1. GTDB lineage: Bacteria > Bacillota > Clostridia > Lachnospirales > Lachnospiraceae > Oribacterium. The sequence goes on from CALHIC010000056.1 coordinate 676, forward strand.
TCGAAAATAAGAGATAAACTGTGGGAACGAATTCAAGATGCTGTGGGAAGCGGAGAAGCAACGATATCTTACCCTATGAGAAATGAACTTGGATATACTTTCAATACCTTAAATACCAAGAGAGAAATATATGATAGTGATGGAATACCTTTGATTTGTTTTCCCTTGGAAACAGATCTGGAAGGAGATAATGAAGGAATAAAGGAAGGCTTTAGTAATGCCAGCAAATACTATAAAGCCAGAAAATTTGCGAATAACCATAGTGGCGAAAAGAAAGAGTGTTATGCTTTTCTGGATTTGGAAACAGATGGTTTAAATGAACAAAGTAATAGTATTATCGAAATAGGGGCAGTCAAAGTAATGCAGGATTCCGGTACTTTAGAATACCATTCTTTTCTGGAATATGAGGGAGAGTTACCAAATGAAATTACAGGATTAACAGGTATAACTACAGACCTTTTAAAAAGGGAAGGCAGAAAAATTGAGATTGTATTGAAAGAGGTATTGGATTTTTTAGAAGGGGCAATTATTGTCGGATATAACATTGCCTTTGACCTTCGTTTCTTGAATGCTATTTTACAAAAAAATGGCATGGAAAAGTTACATAATTCTTCTATGGATTTGATGAAGATAATAAAAAAAGAAAAGCCATTTCAGAAAAATTATAAGCTGGAAACTTCGCTACAGAGCTATGGAATACAAAAAGAGCAGTTGCATAGGGCGTTAGAAGATGCTAAATTGACTTATGAATTGGCAACAAAAGTGAATGGATTTTGTCAACATCTGCCGTAAGGCTCTTTATTTTAGGGGCTCTTTAAGTATTTGTCCCGCGTATGCGGGGATGATCCTTGCGGCCAGTGTAACGAAGCGTATATTGACGGATTTGTCCCGCGTATGCGGGGATGATCCCCTTATAAAGCTCACACAGGAAAACAAAATTTGATTTGTCCCGCGTATGCGGGGATGATCCCATGGTTCTATCCTTGGAGGATTCAGAGATAAC
>CALHIC010000057.1 GCA_938030845.1 uncultured Oribacterium sp.
AATTCTCTTCGTAAAAATCCCCCTGCAGCCTTTAATCCCTCAATGGTTTTGCCCAGCTCCTCTTCACTGCCAAGGCAGGAAACAAAGACCTTACAATACTGTAAATCCGGGGTGAGATCCACACCGGTAACGTCACAGAAGGGCGAAACCCTGCTGTCCTTCACCTCTTCCCGAATCAAAAGAGAAAGGCATCTTCTCACATCTTCATTTCTTCTTTGGTTCTTAAAGCTCAGTTTTTTCACCTTTTACCTCTTTATACTTTCCTAAAAAAGTAGGAACAGGGGAGCCTTCGGCTCCCCTCCCTCTTATCTCTGTTTTACTTCTTCCATAACGTAAACTTCCAGCTGATCCAATTCCTGAATATCGGTAAAGTCTTCTAAAACAATACCGCATTCCTGCTTGGTTCCCACTTCCTTTACGTCATCCTTAAAATGTCTTACGGAAGCAATGGTTCCGTCATATAACTGCTCTCCGCCTCTGGTCAGACGAACCTTGGCACCTCTTTGTACCTTTCCGTCCAGAACGAAGGAACCGGCAATCACACCAACACCGGAGGACTTGAAGATCATACGAACCTCCGCATGACCGATGACCTTCTCCTCATAAACAGGAGCCAGCATTCCCTTCATGGCAAGCTCAATATCTTCGATAGCCTTATAGATGACATTGTATAGTCTTACGTCTACATTTTCCCGCTCGGCAATATCTCTTGCGGTTGGATCCGGCTTAACGTCAAATCCGATGACAATCGCATTGGAAGCAATGGCCAAATTGATATCGGACTCATTGATGGCACCAACACCGGCATGAATCACCTTCACCTGAACTTCCGCATTTTCAATCTTCTGTAAGGAATCGCGAACCGCTTCCACGGATCCCTGTACATCCGCCTTGATGACAATCGGAAGATCCTTCAGCTCTCCGGCCTTAATCTGGTCAAAGAGGGCATCTAAGCTAACCTTCTTACGGGAATCCTCAACCATCTTCTGCTTTCCTTCGCTAACAAAGGTATCCGCATATGCCTTGGCTTCCTTCTCGTTGTCCTTCACCTGGAAAATTTCTCCCGCATTAGGCACGGAGTTTAATCCCAAAATCTCTACAGGCATGGAAGGGGTTGCCTTCTTGATTCTCTTTCCTTTGTCGTCAATCATGGCACGAACCTTACCGAAGGCAGATCCTACAGCCACCACATCTCCGATATGCAGGGTACCCTTTTGTACCAAAAGACGGGCTACGGAACCTCTTCCCTTATCCAGCTCAGCCTCGATAACAACACCGTAGGCCTTACGATTTGGATTCGCCTTTAATTCCAGCACATCCGCCTGTAAAGCAATATTTTCCAAAAGACTTTCCAGTCCCTCTCCGGTTTTTGCGGAAACAGGACAGCAAATGGTGGTTCCGCCGTAATCCTCAGCCACCAAATCATAGGTCATTAATTCCTGCTTCACCTTGTCAATATTTGCCGCAGGCTTATCAATCTTATTGATGGCTACAATAATCTCTGTATTAGCCGCCTTGGCATGATTAATCGCCTCAATGGTCTGAGGCTTAATGCCGTCATCTGCAGCAACAACCAGGATAGCAATATCGGTGGACTGGGCTCCACGCATACGCATGGCTGTGAAAGCCTCATGCCCCGGTGTATCGAGAAATACGATCTTCTTGCCCTGACACATGACCTGATAGGCGCCGATATGCTGCGTAATACCGCCGAATTCCTGTGCAGTAACGTTGGTGCTTCGGATAGCGTCAAGTGTCTTGGTCTTACCGTGA
>CALHIC010000058.1 GCA_938030845.1 uncultured Oribacterium sp.
CCGCTCTTTTCCCGGCTATAGACATATCCTGACATGGACTTCCAAAGGTAATAATGTCCACTGCCTCAACTTCCTTACCCTTTATTTCTGAAATGTCACCATAGTGTTTCACCTCCGGAAGTCTTTTACTGGTGACCCTTATAGGGAAAGGCTCTATTTCCGAACTCCATATAGGTTTAATGCCGCATAACTTTGCAGCAAGCGGAAATCCCCCGGAACCGTCAAACAAACTTCCCAAGGTTAAAGGTGTATTATGGCTATTATCCATCTATTTCTACCTCTTTCACCAAATCTTGATAGGCTATTCTTTTACCCTTTCGCATGACAAACACATTTTCACTATCCCCTGTGTCTTCTACATATCGTCTTAAGATTACAGAAGCATACTTTTCATCCAACTCCATGGTATAGCAAATACGATTTGTCTTTTCACAAGCCATTAAGGTAGAACCACTTCCTCCAAATGTATCCAGTAAAATGGCATTTTCTTGACTGGAATTTCTAATTGGATAACTCAGTAAATCCAAAGGCTTAGAAGTCGGATGATTCTCATTTCGTTTTGGCTTATCAAAATTCCATATGGTTGTCTGCTTTCTATCGGAATACCAAGAATGCTTTCCATTCTTTAGGAAACCGTAAAGCACCGGTTCGTGTTGCCACTGATAATCACTTCTTCCAAGAACCAGGGCATTTTTCACCCAAATGCAAACTCCTGCCAAGTGAAAACCGGCATCGATAAAAGCCTTTCTAAAATGAAGTCCTTCTGTATCTGCATGAAAGATATATCCCGAACCTCCTTGTTCCAAATGCGATGCCATACAGGAAAAGGCTTGTAAGAGAAATGTATAAAACTCTTCGTCTTTAATCGAATCATTTTGAATTGTAAGTCCACTGGAACTTTTAAAGGAAACACCATAGGGAGGATCTGTCAAAATAATATTTGCTTTCTTCTCTCCCATAAGTAGGTCTACATCTTCTTTTGAAGTAGCATCTCCGCACATAAGAGTGTGTCTTCCTACTTTCCAAATGTCTCCTCTTTCCACAAAAGCGGCCTTCTCTAGTGCCTTTGTCAAATCAAAGTCATCTTCTTCTATTTCCGCTTCCTTACGATTGGAAAATAAATCTGCGATTTCCTTTTCATCAAATCCGGTAAGTCCTATGTCAAAAGACTCTGCCTGTAATGATTCAATCTCTATCCTTAAAAGCTCTTCATCCCAACCTGCATCCATAGCCATACGGTTGTCAGCAATAATATAGGCTTTCTTCTGTGCCTCGTTTAAGTGATCTGCAAAAACACATGGCACTTCTTTCATATTTTCTTCCTTGGCCGCAAGAATACGACCGTGTCCGGCAATCACACCATAGTCACGGTCGATAATAACAGGATTTATAAAGCCAAATTCACGAAGAGAGGATCGTAATTTCTTGATTTGTTCCGGGGAATGTGTTCTGGCATTATTAATGTAAGGTACCAGCTTTTCAAGTGGCACCAGCTGCATTTCTTTTGTTGTTACCATTTTACACTAACCCCCATTCCGCAAATTTTTCAAACCCTCCGATAGACTTAATATACTTTCTTGCTTGTTCCACAATCTCTTCATAAGGAACGCCGTCCACTACCTCATCCCCTATGGCACAAGATAATAAAACATCTTTTCCCGTTTCCTGGGCCTTTAAAAAAACATAAATATTTACGCTGACATCGGCCTTAGACAAATCCTTTCCATGAAGTCCTCCTCCGGTAACAGAATCACCCATATCTGAGCCTAGTTTTCTATTCGTAGCTCCGGTATCAACATTTATTCCACCACTCCAGTCTCCAAGAGG
>CALHIC010000059.1 GCA_938030845.1 uncultured Oribacterium sp.
AAACCATTGGCATAGAGATTACATCCTAGATGAATACCATACTTACTGTAGATACTATCTGCGCGAGAAAAGCAAAGCATGGTTTCGTAGCTTCCCGAATTCACTGATTCCTGCTGTGCAAATGCCATATATTTACCATCCACATCTAGATCAAAAACCAATCCTTTATGTTCATGATTTGCACTCCACACATTCGTACCGATATTTCCTATATATTTTCCATCCCTGTAAAAATGGTTTCCGTGTTCATTAAAGACAGCTCTCTTATGTTCATTATCAATTGCCCCATTGTAAAGACCAATTTGTCCTGCAGTAATCTGTACATACCTACTGGCTCCATTAAATCCAAGTAAAAAGCTGTTATAGTTTTGCCTCATAAAAGTTCCAAACTCTCCTTTTTTCACCAAGAAATAGATCCTTCCATTATGGAAACCTTAGACATAGCTTTATCAGCCTTTTCCTTGGAAGCCTGTATATCTCTATCCTGTATGCGTACCCAATCAAAAGATAACTCCGGACTGATACTTTCTGTCGAAGAATACTTCCAAAGCTTTTTTGTGAAATCTAAATAGGGAGAATGTTCCGACTCCGGATACTCTGATCCGGATAGCACAATGACATCTCCTGCATCACTGGGAAGACTTTTTTCTACCCCATTAGGTTCTTCCCGGGAACTTGCTTTTTTTATGTAATCAATCTTAAAACCATAGAAACTTGGATTGGAACCATCTGTTCTCCAGTATAGCCAAAAGCTATCAGATGGAATAAATAGTTCTTTTTCTGAAATTTCCTGTCCACCGCATTTCGGCAAAGCAAAAGTTTTTCCATCTATTTCATAGAAAATTTCTACCCAGTCATAACTTACACTTTCAGTTCTTGATTCCTTACTAAATTTAAGGAAAAGTCCTTCTTTTTTGATTGCGTATCTATAGGCATAGCCTGTTGAAGTATCATAAAAGAAATCTCCCACATGGGACAAACGAGTATTATGATTTGTCCAGCTATTTGTGGGGGCTCTTGAATAGTTTGGCGAATAAGGACCATAAAAGTTTCCATTCTTTTGCAGTAACTTCTGATTTACGCTTTCAACGCTTGCTTCTATTTTTCCGTCTGTAACTGAAAACTTACTGTCTACTTCACTGATTGTGTAATATCTTTTCAGCTTTTCATCTGTATCCTTTATGGCTTCTTCCTTGGAATGGAGCATCTCCTTTTCCACCTGTGATTTGTATGATATAGATAATTTTTCTGCATCTATAGAATGACTCATGATTCTATCTCCGTAAATCATGCCATCCAAAGTCATACCTATGGAATATGGCCCTTTATATCCGGTGTTGCTCCCTCCGATACCATTCATGTTGACTTGTAGTACCTTGGTTGCTGTTTCTTTATCGGGAGTATCCATATATAAGTCTCTTAGCCATCTCCCTGAATCGTCATACTCTGTAAGTTTGTAGCCTCCTTCTGCAATATTCATCTGAGCCTTTAGATTATTGATAGCACTTTGAACTCTTTCATTGTCTATCTTTCTTATAAGAAGATTTTCCTCTCTTAGTTCTTTTACAGCACTATTGGCACTTTCAACATAGCCTTTACTCTGGCTACTTCCCAGTACAAGCTTCATTTCTCCCGGGTTTTGTAAAGGTATAGACTGCAGCATTACGGGAAAGACGCGGTCCATACCAAAAGGATATGCTCTGCACCTTACCCTATCTCCGCACATGATGCTTTCTACATTGACATCAAACTCCGATAAATCGAGAGCCGATAGTGTAAGCTCTACTGTTTCAAACTGATTGTCTTTAAGCCACTCTGCGGCTTTTCTCATTAGATTTTCAGGTACTGTAACATCATTCCATCGGACGACTTTACATACCCGCCCGAACTCCTTCATTGCTTCTTTGGAAACAAGGTAATTCTTCCCATCATTCACTGCAGTAATTTCTGTATATTTCTTAAGAACGTCTTCTTGAGCGCCTTCCAATTCCTTTCCTAAAGGAATAATGGCTGTTACCACATCCTCCGAAGATAAGTTTTCGGTATATTCCAAAAGATTCATCCCAAAGTCTATTACTTGTTCAGAAGCCTTTCCCATCTCTTCCAGTCTTAGGTAATCTAAATATAAATGCCCCTCTTCATTTCTAAGCTTTAGAAAGCCGCCAAGCCTTTCTATAAGTTTTGTCATAATAGCCTCTAGTGTGGTTTCATAATTTGTAAATCGGTATAACGAATCATTAGGATCCGTGACTGTTACCCTTCCAATATCGATCCTTTTCTTTTCGTCCACTTGCGCATTATGAATATCTAGAAACTTTGCAAGAAGTTGATAGAGTGTTTGATTATGATACTCCGTCTGCTTTTGAATGCTATCCGCAAGATAAGACAAAAGACCCACGCATTGAACCTTCTTGTTTCCGCGCAAGTCTTTTACCTGTTCTCTTACTTCTCCAATAAAGATTTCATTTTCATCCCTGTATACGCTTACAATCGATCTCCGGTTATAAATAGAATTATAATAGGGATTCCCCGGTGGACAAATAAACTCCAATGTTCCGGCAGTGTTAAGCTCTAGGTTTAGGGTCGAGCTTTGCAAAATGGCAATCTCATCTCCCGGGTAGTAAAGGGTATTGCCATCCATTAGAATTTTATACATTTATAACCACCCCCTCCTATATGAAATATCTATTGTGCTGTTTCCACTAAAATGAAGTTCTAAATCTTTTCTCCCTCTCACCTCGGGAAACCTACTTTTCCCTTTGGGAATGCTGTAATGCTTTCCTAAAAATTCCAAGGAAATAGCTTGCTCTGTCTTATTAAAAAACTCCGGTACCAAAGTCATATCCGAATCGAAAGAAAGAGTATACTTTTTATTTTCTG
>CALHIC010000060.1 GCA_938030845.1 uncultured Oribacterium sp.
CAATGCCTTAGACCTCACATAGTAAATGGTCTTCACCCCGCATTCCCATGCCAATGTATAAAGGTTCAAAAGCTCACTCATCTTATACTCATTGGTAATCCAGAAGTTAAAGCTCTGCGCCTGGTCAATATGTCTTTGACGAAGTCCCGCCGCCCGTACAGACCAGGTCTGATCCATCTGATGGGCGGACTTATAGTACCAGTAGGTATCCATAGAAAGCTCCGGCGCCACTCTGGGCAGAATTGCCCCCTTCTTCTCCTCTAAGAAGAAGCGATTCATAATGGGATCTAAGCCCGCAGAGGTTCCGATCAAAATGGAGGTGGAGCTGGTGGGCGCGGTAGCTAAAATCCAGGCATTGCGGATTCCCTCATGGACTTCCTTCTTTAAGCTCTCCCAACGGGGACTGTTATAATTTCTTCTGCTAAAGTATTCTCCGGACTCCCACTCAGAGCCGACAAAGGCAGTGTAAGAGCCCCTTTCCTTAGCCAGTTCACTGCTGGCCTTAATTGCCGCATAGTTAATATTTTCAAAAACCTTATCCACAAAGTCCAGATGCTCCTGAGACTCCCAGGCAATGTGATGCTTTGCCAGCATGTGGTGATAACCGGATACCCCAAGACCGATAGCTCTGTAACGTTTGTTGGTAATCTCCGCCTCTGCCACAGGATAGAAGTTTAGGTCAATAACATTGTCCAAAGCCCGGACAACGGTTTTGGTGATTCTCTCAAGCTCCGGCTGATTCTCCACCGGAATGTTGCCAAGACAGAGGGAGGCCAGATTACAAACCACAAAGTCTCCCGGCTTAACGGTACTGACAATCACTTCATCTCCGTCCCTGGTCACTACCTTCCGCTCACAAATCTCCGCTTCCTTCATGTTCTGGGCGATTTCCGTACAAAGGTTGGAGCAATAGATAATTCCCTTATGCTTGTTGGGATTCATCCGATTCACAGTATCTCTGTAGAAGGCAAAGGGAGTTCCGGTTTCCACAGCTGATTTCAGAATCAAACGCACCAAATCCTTTAAAACATAAACTCTTTTGCTGATACGGTTATCCCGTACACAGTCCTCGTAGCGACTCTCCCAATCTTCCCCGTAGAAATCCTCTAAGCAATAGCCCTTTACCAGGAAAATGTCATGGGGATCCATTAAGTACCATTCCTGATTTAAATCTTCCTTCACCTTCTTCCAGAAAAGGTCAGGATAACAAACTGCCGGGAAAACATCATGGGCCTTCATTCTGTCGTCCCCGTTATTGGTCTTTAACTGTAAAAATTCCGGCAAATCCTTGTGCCAAGCATCCAGATATACAGCTACCGCGCCCTGGCGCATTCCCAACTGGTCCACAGCCACCGCAGTATCGTTTACCACACGAATCCAACGGATGACACCGCCGCTGGCTCCCTCGAAGCCGCGAATCTTTCCCCCTCTGGAACGCACCTTTCCGAAATACATTCCCATACCGCCGCCGTATTTGGAAACATCCGCAAACTTGGAAATGCTCTGATAAATGCCGTCCAAAGAATCCGGAACCGTATCAATAAAGCAGGAGCTTAACTGGTGGTATGGCTTTCTGGCATTGGACTGGGTTGGGGTAGCCATGGTCACCTGATGAAGGCTCATCATATCGTAGAACTCCTTTACATACTGTAAACGGTTCTCCTTTTCCTTCATGGCAAGATGCATGGAGATACCCAGATACATTTCCTGGGGACTTTCCAGAACCACATGCTGATGATCTCGAATCAGGTAGCGAGACAGAAGAAGGTCCAGTCCGGAATAACCGAAAAGATCATTTCTACTCTGATCAATAAACTTGGCAAGTTCCTCCACCTCTTCCTTGGAATAGTGCTCTAAAATATAAGCACCATAAAGTCCCTGCTCTGTCAAATAAACTAATTTATCATAAAAGCTGTGGAGATTTCTGCTCTCCTCCGCCTTCTTTAATTCCTTATGAAAATGATAGGAGCGTAATCTTCCCGCAATTCTCTCCCATCCCGGTTCTTCCTGGGTGGTAAGCTCCGCCGCCGCTCTGGTAAGAAGAGCCAAACGCTTGCTAAGCTCCTGCTCTCCCTTGCTTAAGGACAGGTACTTTGCGGAAAGTCTTGCCAAATCATAATCCGGAAAATCCTTTTGACAACGACGAAGTACATCGTCAATCTCATTGTCTCCGATTTCCTCTTTGATTCTCTGGCGAAGATGTCTTAAAAGAGTTCTCTTCTCTCTATACAGGATATAGGCTCTGGCCACCTTGTAATCCCCGTTATGCATCAGGGCTTCTTCCACGGCATTTTGAATTTCTTCTACGGAAACTCTATGCTTCTCTGCCAGGCTCTCCTCTACCTTTCCCAAAAGAAAATGCAGTTTTTCCTGCTCTACAGAAATTCCCTCAGAGAGAAAGGCCTTTTCCATCGCTCTTTCGATCTTCTCTCCCTGATAGTCCTCTTCCAAAAGGCCTCTTTTAATAATTGTTTGCATAGCACCCATCTTTCTCTACTACTGTATCGGCTCTATTTTTTCGCATAAAAAAAGGCTTTCAGCCACTTTTTCCTTGAAAAACCTTGCCCCTTCATATTCCTCACAAAACACAAATTCTTGTGTCGCAATAGACACGCCAACACAATATAGCAAGAAATCCTTCCTCTAGCAAGTGCTTTTTCGGAATCTTTAGAATTGATTTTGCCCAATGAAAAAGCAGGCCCTCGGACCTGCTTTTTTGCATCCATGTATTATTTTATCCGATAATCTCTCTTTCATTGGCCAAGAGAATCTTTCCGCTTTGGCAGGCCGGGCAAATGCAGGTATCCTCTCCCTTTGCCTTAGCTTCCTTTGCGGCAGCGGCAGTATTCTTCGCTCCCTCTTCTCCGAAAATAGCTTTTCCGACTTCACTTTCCGCAAGGGCAATCAAATCATCGATACTGGTAATATCCTCTTTGATTTCCTGAATCAAAGCCTTTGCCTTTTCCTGTTCATGCTCCGTTCCGAAGGCCTCCAAATATGCCTGGGCTGCAGCCTTTCCCTCCGGGCATAGGCTATAAGCCTCTAAGAATCTCTCCACTTCCTGCTTTAACGCCTCTCTTGTCATATTGTCCTCCTTTTCCAAACCGGTTAAACAAAGTTCCATAGGCAACATTATAGCACAGAAAGAAAGGGGCGGTGAAAAATCAAAAAAGTTAAACACTTTTTTAGCAATATAGGTCTGAAAAGGGGTAGTCTGAGCCCATCAGTACTTACTGAAAGCGAGCTAGGCGAAGCTTGAAGTTAGTACTGCTATGTGGCGAGGCTAGCGGGAGCGTGCCCCAATTCAGAACTATATTGCGCAAAAAAGTATTTTAATATTTTACATCCCCTTAATCTCCAGCTTCTTCATAAAC
>CALHIC010000061.1 GCA_938030845.1 uncultured Oribacterium sp.
CGCAGTTTTTCGCTTAGTATCCGCTACGTGGCGAAGCTAGCGAGAGCGTGCCCCATTTATAGACCCACACTACATCAGAGCGATTTCTTATAACGAGTGCAGTTCTTCACTTCAAAGGGCGAAGTTAGCGGGAGCGTGCCCCGATTACAGACCCATACTGCACAAGAGCGCATTGTTACAAAATATACAGTCCTTCACTTCGCAGGGTGAAGCTAGAGAGGAGAGCTTGCCCCGAATTCAGACCTATATTGCTTAGAAAGCTATTTTGATTTTTACAGCCCCTTTTACAACAGTAAGACACTGAATAATACCAACATTCCCATGGGGAGGAAGTGTCCTTCCATTCCCATCTGATAGATGCCTATTGGGGAGAGGTAGGGGATAAAGCTTGGGATATTGTTTAAGGAGGAAAAGTCTATAAAGCTTCCGCCCAGGAAGCTGAACAGCAGGCCAAGGCTTAAGGACAGGCCTCCTGCCATTTCCGCTCCAAAAACGGAGTAGGATAGTCTTCTGGCAAAGCTGTAAAGGAAGAAGGAAAATCCCAGGGTACATAGTAGCGGAAGGAGCAAATCCTTGTAGAGTTCTGCAAGGCGAAGGCCTCCTTCTTTTTCTATATCCAAAATGCTTCTGCCTTCCAGCACAAGGAAAAATCCCAGACTCAAAAGTCCGAAGAGAAGAATTCCGCTAAGATGATACCGTAGTCTTCCGGCGGGATAGGTTCTGCTTCTTTGGAAGACCTTTTTCTCTTCTTCTCTTCCCAATGCCGTTCCCAAGGAAAATAGGAAGAAGTACAAAACAAAGCCTAATACGGCCTCCCGCTTGGGCTGGAACAGGCTTCTGCCTCTTTCTCCTTTCATGTCCTGAATCTGATATAGAGGCTCTGTTCTCTTACTCTTTACAATGGACTGTTCTATAGCTTCTTTTTCCGTTTCGTTAAGGCTTCTTCCTAAAAGGCTTTCCCCATAGGCAAGAGCGCCCTTCTCCATGCGAAGGGTACTGCTGAGCGCGGCTACAATTTCCCGAATCCCCATTTCCGCCAGCGAATCCGCACTGCTTTCGTAATGTAAGCTTCCTCTTCCCTCCGTATCTCCGGTAAAGCCCTCTTTAATCCAAAGTACCCCCTCTACACTGCCCTCCAAAAGAGCCTTTTCCGCTTCCTGATTTTCCACGACTTCCACTTGAAGTCCTTTTTCCTGTTGTAACTCCTGAATCAATTCTTCACTCCAGGTGCCCTGATCTTCCCGAACCAG
>CALHIC010000062.1 GCA_938030845.1 uncultured Oribacterium sp.
TCGCCTTGCCTCTCCCATGACCATATCCGGGGTAAACAGACTGCCCTCATGTTCTACCGCTTCTCCATGTTGCAGGCGATTCCAGCAGGACACGGGAATACCCGCCTCCCTTGCCCGATCTACGGAAAATTTTCCGGAACGGGGAATCGAAATTTTGTAGCCAAAACAAGGAATACTGTGTTGTACCTTAAAGGCCTCTACCTGAAAGCTTTCACAGGAAAATCTCTGCTCTTCTTCCTGAATTTCTATATATTCGATGGCAAAGGGCAGCTCCGGCGCAATGCTCCGTAGTCCATTCACTACTCTGGCCAGTCCTTTAGGACCAATCATGGTCACCGGCTTCGTTCGCTCCGCATTTCCCATGCTAAGTAGCATTCCGGGAAGTCCGGAAATATGATCTGCATGGTAGTGGGTAAAGCAGATGGTGTCAATGCTGTAGGGGCTCCAGCCCTTCTCCCGCATGGCAATCTGGGTTCCCTCCCCACAATCTATCAAAAGACTGGATCCGTTACAGCGTAACATTAAGCTGGTGAGCCAGCGCTTGGGTAGGGGCATCATTCCGCCGGTTCCCAGTAAACATAATTCTAACATAATTTATTGTATCGTCCTTTCCATAAGGATGGCATCCTCTTCCGGATCCCGGTAATACGCCTTTCTTTTGGAAAAGGCCCGAAATCCCTCTCGTTCATAGATTGCCCTGGCAGGGTTGTTACTTTCCCTTACCTCTAAAAATATTTTCTGAATAGCTTCCCGATCTCCTATAGAGAGAATTTCCCGAAGCAATTGTTTCCCAAAACCCTTACCGTGATGCTTCTTCTTCACGGCAATGCTTTCCAGCTCTCCTTCCACGCCTAAGACTCTCAGAATCGCATAGCCCAAGATTTCCTCTTCCTCCGCCAAAACTATGGCTCTATCGTATTTTCCCTCCACAGCACGAAGAAAATCCTGCCGGGAATAGGCCATACTGCCAAAAAGCGCCTGATCCATCTCCCAAATCTCTTCCACATCCCGTACTTCCATGTACCGAAAAAACATTTCTCCTCCTTGATTACTCACTTTATTCGTGAATCGGGTAGTTCTTCGCAATCAGCTTATCCTTGGTTTTTCCTAAATCCTTGTACGCTTCTTCCTGCACAATCTGAAAATCCTTTAAAACTCCTGCTTCCTTTTCTCTTTCCATTCTGGAAAGAAGGGTTCGGAACTTTACTCCTATATCGGAGACCTCGGAAAGTTTATCGTCAAATTCTATTGCTTTTGAAGTTACCTGCATTATTGCATGAAAACTATTGGAAAAATCTGCTGTAGTACCTGCAAAGCCTCCCCAATTTCCTCGTACTAAAAATAAGTCGCACAGAGCCCGTATATCCGTTCTTACATATTCTATTAAAAAAGATTTTAGATAGCTCATTTCTTCGGCATAGATATATCCCGATAAACCTCTTTTTGTAAAAGCTCTATTTGCATCGATGACGTAGTTTTTCATGCCGGAGATGACTTGTTCTCCGAATATTTTATTTATTAAAACAGCAACCTTTGATGATCTTTGCTCTTCGATGAGCTTATGGATAACGTTTTGGGTATTTGTTTTAATTTGCGAAATATAGGTATCCGTTACTTTTTCGGTAAATGGGGTGGTTTCAACCGTGTAAATTATATCCTCGGTAATATGTTGAATAATATATTCGAGAGCCCGTGAGCGGCGAAGGTCGTTTAAGGTTCCTAAAAGCTTTTTCCATTGGCCTGCATGAACCGGCTGAATGTT
>CALHIC010000063.1 GCA_938030845.1 uncultured Oribacterium sp.
TGATTTGTTTGGGGGCATCCATAGTTTATGGCCTGGTGATAGCCTTTTGCCACAGCTTTAAAAATAAAAGTTCCTCCAATCTATTTGTGGCCTTGGCTTTACTCCCGGCCATGGTACAAACCGTTATCATGATGGTAAACGGAAATGTAGGCACGGGAGTTGCGGTGGCAGGAGCATTTTCTCTGGTGAGATTCCGATCCGCACCGGGAAATGCCAAGGAAATTACAGCTATCTTCCTGGCTATGGCGGTAGGACTGGCCTGCGGTATAGGATACATTGCCTTAGGAGGCATTTTAGCAGTCAGCTTAAGTTTACTGTCTATTCTGTTCCAAAACGGTATCTTCCAAAACTGGGGAAAGAAAGACCGTTACTTAAAGATTACCATGCCGGAAAATCTGGATTATGAAGAGGTTTTTCAAGACATTTTCAAAGAATATACCGGCGTTTCAGAATTAATACAGGTCAAAACCGTAAACCTGGGTTCTTTATTTGAACTGCAGTATAAGGTACAGCTGAAATCAGATAAAAAAGAAAAAGATTTCTTGGATGCCTTGAGAGTTCGTAACGGTAATCTGGAGCTCTATCTGGCGCGCAGTATGGATGAGCGGGCAAGTTTATAAAATAGGATTCTAAAGCTTTAGTTGTCCTTTTTGGGAACAAGAAAAGGATGAAAAAGGGAATCTATTAAAAAATAAAGAAGGATTATTTTACAGAGAATTATTTCACTAAAGAGTAAAGAAAGGAAAAGAAAAAATGAAGAAGAAAATGAAGGTAAATTACAATAAGCTTGCAGCCTTGGCTTTAGGTCTGGGATTAAGTAGCATTATGGTGGCCTGCGGCAGTACAGCCAATGCAGCACAGAATAAAACAGTGAGCAATAATACTCAAGCTACAAGCCAAAAGACGGCGGAAAAGTCTACGGGAAGTGAAACGAAGATTACCGTGGAAAATGAAGAGATTAAAACAAACGGAAATGGCGTTTCTGTAGAGGGAAAAACCATTACCATTTCCACTGCAGGAACTTATAGACTTTCCGGAAATTTGGAGGATGGACAGGTGGTGATTGCGGAGGGAGATACCCATAAGCTTAATTTGATTTTGGATAACTTTAGCATCAGCAACAAAGAAACAGCTCCTATTTATGTTAAGACCTCCGGGGATTTCACCCTAACTCTGGCAGAGAACTCCAAGAACTCCGTACAGGATCTTAGAGCGGCCAATACCACAGAAGACAGTAATTCCAATTCTTCCAATAGTAAGACAGAGGATATTCCCGATGCGGCAATTTACAGTAAGTCCGATTTGATTCTAAGCGGAAGCGGCAGTCTGGAAGTGAAAGGAAATTACGAGGATGGAATCCATGGAAAGGACAGCTTAACGATTGAAAGCGGAAACTATACTGTTGAAGCGACAAAGCACGGCATTAACGGTAAAGACAATCTGACCATCAATGACGGCAGCTTTACGATAACTGCCGGACAGGACGGCTTTAACACCAATGGAGATATGACGGTATCTAAAGGAAGCTATAGCCTTTCCGTTTCTGATGACGGTATGCATGCAGACGGTAAGCTGGTGGTAAATGAAGGAAACGTAAATATCGAGAACTCCAATGAGGGACTGGAGGGCGCTTCTATTGATATTAATGGAGGTACAATTACCGTAAAGTCTCAGGACGACGGTTTAAATGCGGCAAGCGACAGCAATTCAGGAAATGAATTTGCTGCACAGGAAGGGGTATATATCAATATTAATGGCGGTA
>CALHIC010000064.1 GCA_938030845.1 uncultured Oribacterium sp.
AGCTATATTTTTGTTCTCATTTTTCTTATCACGAAAATAAAAACTATGAAGAATGCCGATTTTATGCTAAAATCTCACGGATTGTAACTATTCACCCGTGTGTTCGAGACCTTCCACACGCTAAACAAAACTAAAGGAGAATTTATGCATTTTCAAGATCAAAAGACCAAGATGATAACCCAGGCGGCTCTGATTGCCGCTGTGTATGTGGCTTTGGTGCTGATTTTCAAGCCTATCAGCTTCGGCGCGATTCAGTTCCGTATTGCGGAAGCCCTTTGTATTTTGCCCTTTTTCAGCTTTGCGGCGGTACCGGGCTTGGCAGTTGGCTGTCTTTTAGGAAACTTCTTTTCCGGAGCGGCAATGCCGGATGTAATCTTCGGAACCTTGGCTACCCTGATTGCTGCCATCTTAAGCTATCAGCTTCGGAACAAGAATAAGTTCCTGGTATGCGTTCCGCCCATCCTGGCCAATGCTATTATCGTGCCCTTTGTTTTACAGTATGCTTACGGGGTACCGGACAGCTATCCCTTTCTCTTTGCTACAGTGGGACTGGGAGAGGTCATTGCGGTAGGTGTTTTGGGAAATGCATTGCTTTTGGCTTTGGAAGGTCGTAAGGAAGTGATTTTCGGAGCCGGTGTATAGGACTTAAGAGGCGCTTTTCTGCGGCGGGTTTTACGGAGTATAAAACTTAAGGAGAACTTTTCTGTGGCGGGTTTTACGGAGTATAAAACTTAAGAAGAGCTTTTCTGCGACGGATTTTATGCAGTATAAAACTTATCAGGGTAATAGGATAAACAACTAAGCAGTAGTAAGGAAATGCTTTAGGAGGAAATATGTACGATATTCATTTTGACAAACCACTTTGGGTGCATTTTATCGGAATAGGGGGAATCTCCATGAGCGGCCTGGCGGAAATTCTGCTGGACCGTCATTTTACCGTGACCGGATCGGATGCCAAAACCTCTCCTCTGACAGAGCACCTGGAAAGCTTGGGAATCAAGGTATTTGTTCCTCAATGCCGTCAAAATATTCAGGATGGAGTAGAGCTTTGTGTGTATACCGCCGCCATCTCCGAGGATAACGAGGAGTTTCAGGAGGTAAAGCGCAGAGGCATTCCCATGATGACTCGTGCAGATCTTCTGGGACGCATCATGCAAAATTATGCTACGGCGATCAATGTGGCCGGTACCCATGGAAAAACCACCACCACCTCCATGATTGGAGAAATTCTGATGGAGGCGGCAAAGGATCCTACTATTACGGTGGGGGGGATGATGAAGGATATCGGGGGAAATCTCCGGGTAGGACAGTCCGACATTTTCCTGGCAGAGGCCTGCGAGTACACCAACTCCTTCCACTCCTTCTTCCCCAGCATTGCGGTGATTTTAAATGTGGAAGCGGATCATCTGGACTTTTTCAAGGATATTAATGAGATTCGGGATTCCTTCAAGACCTTTATTGAAAGACTGCCGGAGGATGGCCTTGTGGTCATCAACAAGGATATTCCCCATTATGAATACTTCTTAGAGGATTTGGGCGGACGGAAGATAATTACCTTCGGTCATGGGGACGCGGATTATACGGCCAATTTTATTTCCTATGACCATTATGCCAGACCCAGCTTTACCCTTTTTGAGCACGGAGAGGATAGAGGCAAGGTGGTGCTTTCCGTTACCGGAGAGCACAATATCTACAATTCCCTGTCTGCCATTGCGGTGGCAAGATATTTGGGGATTTCCTTTGAGGATATCAAGGAGGCTCTGCATCGTTTTTCCGGAACGGATCGTCGTTTCCAGCGAAAGGGAAAGATTAACGGCTTTACCATTATTGATGACTATGCCCACCATCCGCAGGAGATTGCGGCAACCATTGCGGCGGCACAGAAGTATCCTCATAGAAAGCTGTGGATTGTTTTTCAGCCCCATACCTATTCCAGAACGAAGGCCTTAATGGAGGACTTTGCGGGAGCTTTGGCCCAGGCGGATGAGATTATTCTGGCGGACATTTACGCCGCCAGGGAGAAAAATACCGTAGGCATCAGTTCGGATGATTTGCGGAAACTAATGCTTTCTCAAAACACTAACGTGTACTATATTCCGGATTTTCCTTCCATTGAGAAGTATATTTTAGAGCATGTGAAGGAGGGAGACCTCTTAATCACCATGGGTGCGGGAAATATCGTAGACGTGGGAGAGGATTTACTTTCTTTGGAAGGTGCGGAGAGAGAAGAATAGAATTTTTTGAAGAAGGTTTTTCATCGTGGAAGAAAAGGAATTTTTTCTTTTCCCAAATGGTGGAAACCTTCTTTTTTATCTCCTGAAAATTGGGGGAGCTTGGGGAAAGAAAATTATTTTCTTCTTTCCTGATTTTCCGGAAATCCACCTAAGAATTGTGGATAACCGGAGGGGAAATCCTTCAAAAAAGGATAGATAAACCCGGTAAAATCAAGCTTTTAAAGAAAATGAAAAAAGAAACCCACATTATCCACATTGTTGTGGATAAGTCCTGTGGATAAACTTGTGGAGTAGTCTTCTTGAACTGAAAAAGCTCCTATGTTATGATTTGCTCACCGACGACTTAGGGGAGAAAGGGAAGAGATGGAGATACAGTTTCAAGAGGGAATCCAGGCGGAGATTACTTGTGTTCCGAATGCATTTATAGACGAATATGTAGCCGAAGCCAATGGAGATTATGTGAAGGTGTATCTGTATTTGCTTCGCCATCAAAAAGAAAAGCTAAAGGGCAAGGAAATCGGTGAGGCCCTTTGCTTAACTGACCAGGACGTGAAAAGAGCCATCCTTTTTTGGGAGAAAAAGGGGGTATTAAAAGAGGGAACGGCCAGAGCTTTGGAGCGGGAATTGCAGTCGGAAGAGGCGGCTCTTCTTTCCGAGGAAAAGCTGTCTCAGAAAGAGAGGCTGAGCCGTATGGAAAGGACTTCTTTTTTTGATGAGCAAAAACAGGAAATGGACGGAAAAAAGCGGGAAATTGATGAGGAAGAATTTGGCGGTATTTTGTTTGTAGCCAAGCATTTGATGCCTGTGGTAACGCCTTCCCATGTCCAGCTTTTTGAATATATGTATCAATCTCTGGAAATGGATGCGGAGCTGATTGAATTTTTCTTAGACTACTGTTGCAGCCTGCAAAAGACCAACTGCCGCTATATGCAGAAGGTGGCGGTGGACTGGCACGAGTTGGGCATTCGAGATGTTCGGGCAGCCAGAGAGCATGTGAAGAATTTTGATATGGCAAAGGGCATGAAGGCAGGAAACGGAGACGGAAAGACCGGTGGAAATACATTTTCTTCGAAAGGAAAGGGCGGAAGCTCCTCCGGAGAGAAGAAGGGCAATCGTTTCCTGAACTTCAGTCAGGAAGAGGTAGACTATGATTCTTTGGCTAAGCAGAAGGCCTTAGAACGACTTGGACAGTTTCATACCGCTAAGTAGAGAAGAGGCAAAGCATGGCACTGAGTAACGGACAGGTTCAGGAGATACAACGGATTCTTTCAGAAAGACAGCTGGAAGCCCATAGAAGATATTTAGAGAAAAGGGAAGAGATATTCCGTAAGCTTCCGGAACTGGAAGAGCTGGAGGAGAAGGTTAGAGCCTTCTCTTTATCCGTTGCCGGAGAAATGCAGCAGGGAAATCGTGAGGGACTCCTTCGATTAAAGGAAGAAATCGGAAAGCTGCATCAAGAAAAGAAAGCTCTTTTGGAAACTGCGGGCTATAGGATAGAGGATTTAGAGGAAGAAGAGCATTTTTGTCCCCTTTGTCAGGATACCGGCTATGTGGACGGGAAGAAATGCCAATGCTTTTTAAAGCTGCAGGGAGAGCTTTTATACCGACAATCTCGCATGGGAGCGGTGTTGGAGCGGGAAAACTTCTCCAAGTTCCAGCTGGAGCGCTTTGACAATAAAGAAAAGCTGGGGCAATGCGGAAACAAAACCCTGCGGGAATATATTAAGGAGATTCGGGACTACCTTATAGACTACTGTGAAGAATATCCGAAAAATAACCGCAGCATCCTCTTCACCGGCAGTACCGGAACCGGAAAAACCTACTTCCTCCACTCCATAGCCAAGGCTCTGTTGGATAGGGGGGTCAGCGTATTGTATTTTACGGCAACAGGGCTCTTTGAGTATTTTTCTAAAAGAATGCGAGAAGAAGATACGGAAGACTATATCGAAGAGGTGGATGTGATTCTGATAGATGACTTGGGAACGGAGTTTTCCAACAGCTTCACCACCTCCCGCTTTTTCGCTCTACTCAACCAACGGATATTAGACCGAAAAACCATGCTGATCTCTACAAATTTGAATTTTAAAGAATTACGAGAGACCTATTCCGACAGAGTGGTATCCCGCTTCATGTCCGACTACGAAATCATCCCCTTATATGGGAAAGATCAGAGACTGTAAGGAAAGAAAAATGCGAGGCGAGGTTAGCGGAAGCGTGCCCCTGTTCCGAAGCCATAAGGACAAAAGCGTTCATCTATTTTCAGATACCGCCTCCCCAAAAATCTCTTCGACAAAAGTTTTTTCCTAAAAGCAAAAAAGAGCATAGACTTTTTCTTTGCTTTCCTGTATTTTTAATCCGTAAGTGTCTATATGTTTGGAAGGAGAATAGTCATGGCTGATTCCAGAACTTCACAGTTCATTGAGCGTATTCCGGTAGGACCTTTGGCTTTGATGCCGCTAAAGTCCATTGAGCCCTTGGGAAAGAAGGTAAACGATTACTTGGTTACCTGGAGAACCAAGAGAGAAAGTGAGCATAAGGAAACTCTTGCCTTTTCAGGGTATCAGAAATCGGATTATATTGTTCCTACAAGAATTTCCCGATTCGGAACAGGAGAGGCAAAGGGAGAAATCCTGGAGTCCGTACGAGGAGTGGACATTTACTTGATGGTGGATGTGATGAACTACTCCATGACTTATTCCATTTTCGGCCACGTGAACCACATGTCTCCGGACGACCACTATGCGGATTTAAAGAGACTGATTGCGGCAACCACAGGAAAGGCTAAGCGAATCAATGTTATTATGCCCTTCATGTATGAGTCCAGACAGCATAAGAGATCAGGCAGAGAGTCCTTAGACTGCGCAATGATGCTGCAGGAGCTTCATGAAATGGGTGTGGAGAATTTCTTAACCTTCGATGCTCACGATCCCAGAGTCATGAATGCTATTCCCAGAGATTCCTTTGACAATGTTTCCTGTACCTACCAGTTCGTTAAGGCTCTTCTGATGAACGTAAATGATTTGGACATTGATAAGGATCACATGATGATTATCTCCCCGGATGAGGGCGGAATGAATCGTGCCATTTATTATGCCAATGTCTTAGGCTTAGACATGGGTATGTTCTATAAGAGAAGAGACTACACCCAGGTGGTAAACGGACGGAATCCTATCGTGGCTCATGAGTTCTTGGGAACGGATGTGGAAGGAAAGGACGTTATCATCATTGACGATATGATTTCCTCCGGAGAGTCTTTAATCGATACAGCCAAGGCATTAAAGGACAGAAAGGCAAAGCGAGTGTATGCTTGCTGTACCTTCGGCTTATTTACAAACGGTCTTAACAAGTTCGATGAAGCCTATGCAGCCGGAATTTTGGCAGGGGTTTTGACCACAGACCTGATTTATCAGCCGGAAGAGCTGTTAAAGAGAGAATGGTATATCAATGTAAGCATGGCGAAGTACATTGCCCTTCTTATTGACAATATGAACCATGATATTTCCATTTCCTCTATTTTGGATCCGGTGGGTAGAATTACAAAGAGAGTTGCTGAGTACAAGGAAGCCAGAGCTTCCCAGACAGAACAGCTTAGCTTAGAGTTGGAAGATGATATGTAAAGAAAAGAGAGGCTTGGAAACAAGCCTTCTTTCTATATTTCCCCAATATAGTTTTTTATTATCCCTTTTGGTGGTTTTTGTTCATAGCACCCATTTTTCCGTGGAAGAGTTGCAGAGAGTAGCAAGGCTACCCTTTTTTGAGAGCTCTTTTTTGGAAAAATGGGAGTTTTTCTTTTCGGAATTCTTAGGCCAGGTAGCGGTCCCCGGATTTTTCTTTGTCAGCGGCTATCTTTTTTTTCGAAATTTGCAGAGTCTTTCCCAATGGAAAGAGAAGCTGGGAAAACGCTTTTTTTCCTATGTCCTCCCCTATCTTTTCTGGAATACCGGAATGACGGTTCTTTATCTTTTGTTCCAAAAGGCGGACTTTAGTATTCCCGGAATTTTTGCAGGTATTTTTCTCTATCGCTATCAGCCGGTATTTTGGTATTTTTTTCAGCTGATTCTGCTGACCTATGCCTGTCCATTTTTTGCTTTAGGACTTTTTTTTCTCCGAAAATGCTTTTCTCCGAAGGTGGGTAACCTGCTCTTTGGCATTTTCCCCCTATTCTTTCTTAGTTTGGTGTATTTTCGTCTGGATATTCCCTATCTCAATGAAGATGCGGCTTTTTACTATAGCTTTGGTGCTTGTTTGGCATTGCTTGGCTTTGGTATTTCCGAGGAGGGGAAGAGTTTGCCCTATGGAAATACGGAAAAGAAATCTGCATCTTCCCCCTTTCTTCTCCTGCTCCCGGCTCTTCTTTGCTATGCTTATACGGTATTGGGAAAGACCATCGGGCTTTTGCTTTTGACAACGGTTTTGTATCGAATCAGTACCGCACTTTTCCTGCTTCTTCTTTGCCGGAGAGGTTTTTTTGCCTTTGGAAAAAAGTATACGAACCATAATTTTTATCTTTATGCGGTACATTACCTTTTTTTGCGACTTTGGTTTATGCTGCAAAAGCATTTTTTTCCGGAAGCGGGAGAGGCTTTGCTCTTTTGCTTTTATAGTTTGAGCCCAATTTACTGTCTGCTTTTATCCCAAGCTACAGCTTATCTTCTTCAAAAGTATGCGAATCCTTTATGGAGAATTTTAAATGGAGGAAGAGGTATAAGAAAAATTTAGAAATTTTTATGAAGAAGCAAAAATCCTTTATCTTGACGAAGCGCCCTAATCGGACTAAACTGATACTGTTGCTAGGGGCGCTGTATGCTGAGAGGTGAAAACCAACCCTTTAACCTGACCTGGATAATGCCAGCGTAGGGAAGCTATAGTGAGCCCTCCATTGTCCTTTGGACAGCATAGGAGGATTTTTTTATGCATAATAACACCAAAAAGATTGCTTTGTCCGGAGTTTGCGTAGCCATGTCTTTGGTATTGGGAATGATTAATCTCTTTTCCCTGCCGATGGGAGGATCGGTTACCGCCTGCTCCATGCTTTTTGCCACTTTACCGGGATTTTTCTTCGGCGGAACCTACGGATTCCTGTCCGGTTTGGCCTATGGGGCACTGAGCTTTATTTTGAAGCCCTATTTTTACAGTCCTGCCCAGTTTATTACGGATTATGTTTTAGCGTTTACCGCCTTAGGCTTATCCGGTTTATTTTCCCAAAAGAAGCATGGCCTTTTTATCGGCTATATTGTGGCTTGTCTGGGACGCTTTTTCTTCGCCTTTTTATCCGGCGTGCTGTTCTTTGCTTCTTATGCCCCGGAAGGCATGAATCCTATTTGGTATTCCTTCAGCTATAATATCAGCTATATTTCCGTGGAAATGGTTCTTACCCTTGGGGTACTTTTGGTTCCCGCGGTACACAAAGGACTGTACCGGATGAAGGGACAGCTTCTTTCCGAAGGAGCTTATGCCCGTTAGGTTATAAAAACAAAGGAACTGTAAAATCAAAAGAGATTTCTAAGCAATATAGGTCTGAAATTGGGGCACGCTCCCGCATTCAGACCTATATTGCCGAAAATTTCTATATTATTTTGATTATTTACAGC
>CALHIC010000065.1 GCA_938030845.1 uncultured Oribacterium sp.
TGCCCATTTTAAAAACAAGGAGGCTTTTCTGTCTGAAGTCCGTAATTATGTGAATCATCGATTTTATTCGACATTGGTGAAAGCCACGGAAGATTGTTCCAACCCTTCAAGAATTCTTTTCAATTTGGGAAAAAGTTACGTCCTCTTTTTTTATGAAAACCCTTTGTATTACCGGTTCCTATTTTCTATAGAAAATATTGATATAGAGAATTATCCGCCGTTTGTATTATTCAAAAATATCGCAGAAAAAGCATGGAAAGAAAAATCCGAGAATTGGGATAGTACTTCTCTTCATGCAAAAATTATTGCGCTCTGGTCCTTGGTGCATGGTCTGTCTTCCATCGTGACCATGAAAGGCGCTGTAGACATGGATCATCTTGAAGCGGAAGTAGAGCAGATTCTTGACTCCATTACTGTATAAGGGAGAAAGCAGAATTGATTTCCAACTCCATTCATGTATAGGGAACAAAGTGAAACAGATTTTCGGCTCAAGCAATAATATGAGGAGTATAAATGGTAGGGGTATTTTTAAGTGGTACGGGAAATACAAAGCACTGCATCCAAAAATTTCTTACTGCAATGGATTCCGATGCAAGGTGCATTCCCATTGAAGAGAAAAAATCGATAGATGCTATTCGAAAGAACGAGGAGATTGTCCTCGCCTATCCGACACAATTTTCCAATGTGCCATTTATGGTAAGAGATTTTGTCATTCGGCATAAGGATGTCTGGAAAGGGAAAAAAATATTTTTAATAACCACTATGGGAGCATTTTCCGGTGATGGAACAGGGTGTCTTGCCAGAGTTTTAAAAAAATATGGTGCAATTATCCTTGGCGGTTTGCAGATTCGTATGCCGGATGCGGTTTGTGACAGTAAATTACTGAAAAAGTCTTTAGAAGAAAACCGAAGAATCATCCATGAAGCGGATAGAAAAATCGAAAAGGTAACAAACACGATTAAACAAACCGGAAAATATCCCCGGGAAGGCTTAAGCTTTCCGGCTCATCTCGCAGGATTATTCGGACAAAGATTATGGTTTTATAATAAAACCACCGGGTATAGTAAAAAGCTCAAAATCAGTGATGACTGCATTGGATGCGGATTATGTGCCTCCATCTGCCCGATGGGAAATCTACGCATACAAAACGGCAAAGCCGTCAATCTGGAAAAATGCACCATGTGTTATCGTTGCATAAGTTCCTGTCCCCAAAAAGCCATTACACTTTTAGGAAAAGAAGTCATCGAACAGTGCCGGTATGAGAAATATGTTTAGACAGCAAAAAATTTTTCTCAAAGCACAAAGAAGCGCTTACATGCTCTTCTCTCCTGCGTATTTTTGATACGTATATTGTCCATGGGCGTTGGTCGCCTTGCCGCTCCCGTAATATATGGTATGTTTCGGGCAACGGTGAAGACAGCCCAGACACATGGTGCAGTCTTCCTTCACCCAAGCCGGTTTTTTGTTCTGCATTTCAATCGCCTGAACCGGGCATTTCTTAGCGCAAAGTGTGCAGCCGATGCAGGCATCGGACACAGAAAGATTCTTGGTCTTTCGCATCTTACCGTCATAAAGCTTTTTCGCCACCCTTCCTACAAATTCGGGCACCGTGAAATCCATCTCTTTTCCTTTTTTCTTTTCGGAAAGTAATACCTTAA
>CALHIC010000066.1 GCA_938030845.1 uncultured Oribacterium sp.
CCACCCTCCAATATAGTCCTGATTAAGATCAATGTATCTATTCACAAGCTTTTTAGCATAAGAATAGGAGTTTACCAGTGGATGCACCATTAGTGCATCTATCGCCGCAGAGATGCTTCGATTTCTTATCGCATAGGATGCCAGTCTCTCATATTCTTTCACTTGTCGAATCAAGGTCATAGGAATCGGATCAGGATTAACCTTATGTGTCAAGATATTCCCCTTATGAATAGTGCATGTAAGCTCCACAACATCATCATCCCGCAATCCCGGAATAGCTCCCTCATTTGGCGCGCAAAGAATCATTTCTTTATCCTGCTGTTCACCTACAGCCTCTATATACCGAAGCGCTACCCCTGCATATCCTCCTTCATCAGGAGAGTAAATATCAAAATGGTATTCTGACTCTTCTCTCTTTACACCTGTTTCATTTGACATATAGGCCAATTCTCTTTTACCATACCATTTTTCAAAAACTTTCAGGCAAGCTTCAAAGTCTTGATCCACATTCATTTTTTCCAGTTCCTGAAGCATCTGTTCGTTGATATCTCTGATTACCTCTCCTCTGGTAATTCCTGCTTTAAGAATATTCTCTACCGCTTCTTCTCTGTAATAAAAGTAATACAAATATTCATTTAGTACGCAGGAGAAGTGATTTACAAGGTCAGGCTTAAATACACGCATATCCGTTTTTTTATAGATATCCGGGTTTTTAAGGAGCTCCGGTAAGATCTCTTTTCCGTCCAATTTTATACTATTAAAGTAGGAAAGATGATTTAAGCCATAGCAGTCTCCTGTAATTCTCTCCGGACTCACATCATATAACTTAGCGAAGGATCTCAGCAAGCCGCTTGGAGCATCACAGATGCCAAAAGTAAAATCATAGCCCAAGTCCCTTAAAGTCTGAGATACCACTCCTGCCGGATTCGTAAAATTAAATATCTTAACATCCGGAGAGGCTATTTTTCTCGCCAGTTCACAATACTCCTGTAAGGCAGGGATAGAGCGCATGGCAAAGGACAATCCTGCTGCTCCGGTTGTCTCCTGCCCTAAGATTCCTAGAGATAAAGCTTCTCTTTCATCCCGAACCCGCATCTCATCACCACCAACTCGTATAGTAGTGATCATGTAATCTGCATCTTTAATGGCAAGTTCCGGATTGCTTGTGATTTCAAATTCTACTTCCGGATCAACTAGCTTGGCAATCTTAGCAGACATTTTCCCAAAGATATTGAGCTTTCTGGAATCGTTATCCATGAAAACTATGTGCTTAATCCCTAATCTTTTTGCCTGCTGCATAAGGCTTTTTGCCAAAAAGATGGATCTGACTCCCCCACCGCCTATAACCGCTATTTTCATGACAAAACTCCTTTCTTTGCAAACTATTACATATCTGTTTCATTCATCTTAAATACTTTATTGATAAAGAATACACAGAGAACTCCGGTGATGATTAATACAACGCCCATCATATTGGCATAGCCATAATTACTTTCTTTCAGACTTGTTTTATACAAATATAGCGGCAAGTTTAGAGTTAAATCTCCCGGACCTCCATTGGTCGTCAAGAAAATTAACTCAAATTCTCTTAGCATACTTGTAGCCGCAATAATTACCGCTGTCCCAAGGACCGGACGAATCAAAGGCAATCTAATGCTGATGTCCATAACAAAATCAGATGCACCGTCAATCTTTGCCGCCTCATAAATATCCTCAGGAATAGAAAACAGCCCTGCAAGAACGATAATGACAATCATACCTGAATAGAGTAACCACATGCTTGTTACCGTAAAAAAGGCACTATTCGGATCAAAAAACCAGTTTTTCGTAATTGGCTTACCTAGTATTGATGACAAAAAA
>CALHIC010000067.1 GCA_938030845.1 uncultured Oribacterium sp.
CCGAACCGGTGCATTAACCGGCTCTGAAAGCTTTTCCTGACTTCCCTGTAGGGAAAGCTGTTGTCCGGCATGCCCCAAAACAGAGCCAAGCTTTTCTTCTTTTCCGGATTTCTTTTCTTCCACTCTTTGAGAAAGCTTCTCTTCCAAACGCTGAGAAGGAATAACATTTTCCTCCTTAGGCGCTTCCACAAGGGACTTGTCCTCCACTACGGAAGCTCCCTCTTTGAGCTCTACAGTCTTAGTGTCTTTTGCGTCCTTAGAATCTTCCTGTAAGAAATCGGAAAAATCCTTTTTTGTCGCATTTTCCGCTAAGACCGGAGTTTCTTCCTTTCCTTCAGGAAGAACGGTAACAAGCGCGCTTTCTTCTGTAAGCGGAATGGATACCGGTTCAGCTACTGCCGTAAGGTCGGAAACCGCTTCAACAGCACCTTCCTCGACCGCAATCTTGATGTCTGCCATCAACTGATCTTTTTGGAACATAAGCTGCTTTTCGGAAACCAGGCTTGCCGCCTTTTCTCCCTGTAAGCTGTCCTTCTCCTCGGTCTTTGTCTCTTTCTTTTCTGTCTTCTTCTCTCCCTTTTGAAGCTTTGCTTCCTTAGGATCTTTTTCTATACTGTTCTGTTCTGTTTTGTTCTCACTGTTTTCCTGGGATTTGCTTTTTCTATCTCCCTCATTCTTCACCGTATCCTCTTTGGAGGAGCGAAGAAACGCATTAAAGTCAAGGGAAGCTTTATTGTCTTCCAAGGACTTCCCCTTGTTTAAGTCTTTTCCAACGGGAAAGGCTTGACTTTTTTGAATTGTCATCTCTGCCATATACTCTCCTGTACCTATGCCTTCATTGCGTGAGAGACGAATTCCTCGATAAACTGTTCCTCTGCCTTTTGTCCTTGAATACGATACTCCTCAAGCTTTTTCTCCTTAAGTTTCTCGAAGGCATTGGTGTCTACGTTGGCCTTAATCACCTCTCTCTTCTTTTCTTCGGCAATAACGGTACGTCGGATAAGCTCATCTTTCTCTTTCCCTATACGTTTTTCCATTCGCTCGATGCCATTGACATACATCATAATGGTTTCGATGGAAGCACCTTCCTGCTTCACCCGCTCAAATTCCTCTTCGTAGTGAAACAACTCTTCCTGAAGGCGATTGATCAGACTTTGCTGATTCAAAACTTCCTGCTGCTTAATGGCATACTCTTCCTTCACCTTGTCTAAGACTTGAAGCTTAAATTGATAGACTGTTTCCAAACTGTACTTGAATTTTTTCAATTTGGTTCCCGCCTTTCTGCATCTTAAAATTTAATTGCCTTATCCAATATCGGTAATTTCCTTCATTTGCATAACCGTATCTTCGTAAGAAAATGCTTCTCCCGTTCCCTGCATCAAGAAATCATTGATGGCGGGGTACTTGTCTACAGCCTCATCCAGCTTGGGATCCGTGCCCTTTTTATAAGCACCGATGGCGATAAGATCCGCATTTTTTTGGTAAAGTCCCAGAGTATTTCTCATTCTGCTGGCATATTTTTTGTGCTCCTGAGATACCAGCTCCGCCATCAATCGGGAGATACTCATACCGATGTCGATAGCAGGATAATGGTTTTCCGCAGCCAGGGCACGGGACAGCACAATATGTCCGTCCAAAATACCACGAACCGTATCCGCAATGGGCTCGTTGGTGTCGTCTCCTTCCACCAGCACGGTATATACGCCGGTGATGGAGCCCTTCTTAAAGGCGCCCGCCCGCTCCAGTAAACGGGGGAACTCCGCATAAATCGAGGGAGTATAGCCTCTGGCAATAGGAGGCTCTCCGGTAGCCAGACCGATTTCTCTTTGGGCCATGGCAAAACGGGTTAAGGAGTCCATCATTAAAAGCACATCCATGCCCCTGTCCCGGAAATATTCCGCAATGGTTGTGGCCACAAGAGGAGCCTTTAAACGAAGCATGGCAGGCTGGTCGGAGGTAGCCACCACCAGTACGGTACGCTTCATTCCCTCTTCTCCCATATCCTTTTCCACGAATTCCAAAATTTCTCGTCCACGCTCTCCCACAAGGGCGATAACGTTTATATCTGTCTTAACATTTCTGGCAATCATTCCCATCAGGGTAGACTTTCCCACTCCGGATCCGGCGAAGATGCCGATACGCTGTCCCTTACCTACGGTGTTTAAGCCGTCAATGGCCTTAATTCCGAAGTGCAGTCTCTCTCGAATAGGCGGTCTATCCAAAGGGTTCATATAGGAATTGTTCACGGTATAG
>CALHIC010000068.1 GCA_938030845.1 uncultured Oribacterium sp.
GATATTGTTGTAGATTGTGTCCTTAAAAAGATAAACCCTCTGAAACACCATGCTGATTTGATCCATCAGGCTTCCCAAGGAAATATTTTTGATGTCTTTGCCGTTAAGCTTAATCGTTCCCTCCCGGATGTCCCAAAATCTGGCAAGAAGAGAGACAATGGTAGATTTTCCACTGCCTGACGGTCCTACAAGAGCAGTCATTTCCCCCTTTTTCATGCTAAAGGAGATATGATTCAGCACATTCTTTCCGGTATAGCCAAAACTTACATCGCTGTACTCCACAAGCGAATCCTTTTCCTTCGCATCTTTTGAGAATGTAACACCGGACTCATTCCGTGTTTCCTTTGCACTTTCAGACATTGCCATATCAGCGGAATCCTTCCTTGTTTCTTTCCTATCTGTAGACAATGCAGTGTCAGCAGAATCATGAAGTTCTTCCGCTTGAAAGACCTCTTCTATTCTGTCTAACGAAGCCGCTGTTACCGTAAGCCTTGTAATTTGACCATAATAGCTCTCTATGGAAATAAATAGATCAAATAAGAACAATATCATTCCCACCATATAGTCCGGCGACATTTCTCCCTTCGCATATAAGAGGCCCGCTACAGCAAGCATGAAGGATGTGCCAATCCCGTAGGTAAGGTATAAAGCTCTCGCCCAGGGCCCATAGCTTTTCTCAAAATCAATACTTTCCCTACAACTTTTCTCAAATTCAGCGGAAAGACTTTTAGATTTTTCTCCAAGCATATTAAAGGACTTGATAATCTCTATTCCTTCGGCAAAATCCAAAACTTCTTCCGTAAGCGATTCACTTCCCTCCTGCTTCGTCTTGGAATGCGCAAGGGTCGTTTTCATCATGCAATTTCCAACGATAACAAAGGCGAGAACGACTGCAAGTGCGCTAGTCCCTAATCGTATATCCATGACAAACATCATGAGCGTCATAAGGCTTTGGGAAATCATAAAGGTTACCAGCTCCGATAAAACAGTCATACAGCACTCTTCAATAAACACCATGTCTGTACATAGAACTGTGCTGATTTTGCCCATATTTCCTTCTGTAAAGTATCCCATCGGAAGTTTCCTGAGATGATCTCCCAGTCTCATTCGCATATCCGCAAACACTTCATATCCTGTTGCAGATTGAAGAACATTCGTGATATGCTCAAAAACCGCTTCCACTGCTATGCAAAGAACAAGACCGATTCCAAGATAAAGGCATATCTTTTCCTGCATTTGCCCCTTCATAAACAGACTGATCACAATAAAACTGAAGATTAACGGTGCCTTCATCATAATTCCCTTAATAAAAGAAGTAATATACGAAGCTCTGATTCGGGAACTGTATTTTCCTGTCATACAAACGATTCTATGCAGTATCTTTAGCATGCTTTTTCTCCTCCCTTAATCTTCCATGTGCTTGCACTTACAGAGGCATCCCAGAATTTCTTATACTCCGGACATTCTTCCAGGAGTTTCTCATGCTTATCGGCTGCGATACAGCTTCCCTCCTTTATCACACAAATCTTATCCGCATTTTTTACCGTGGAAAGTCTGTGCGCAATCACAAGCACCGTCTTATTCTTTGTTATTTCATCAAGAGCAGCATTTAATTTTTCTTCATTTTCAGGATCCATAAAGGCGGTAGCCTCGTCCAAAACCACAATCGGCGCATCCTTCAAAATCGCACGTGCCAAGGAAATTCTCTGACGCTCCCCACCTGACAGTTGCTTTCCGCCGTCTCCCGCCATGGTCTCTATTCCCTCAGGAAGTCTCCTCAGAAATTCATCACACTGGGCTCTACTTGCCGCTTCCAGTACCTCTTCTCTTTTCGCCTCGGGTTTTCCGACAAGAATATTTTCATAAAGCGTTGTATTAAATAAAAATTGCTCCTGCGAAACATAAGAAACCTCATTATTCAGTGCTTCCAGAGACAGGTCTGTGATATCCTGCCCGCCGATCCGAATTTTTCCGTCTTTTAAGTCATAATAATGCACTAAAAGCTTCGCCAGTGTGGATTTTCCGCTTCCCGATTCTCCAACAAGAGCAGTTGTCGTTCCCTGCGTAAGTTCCAGACTTACCCCATGCAGAATCTCTTTCTCTCCATAAGCGAATCGAACATTTTCAAACTGAACATCTCTATTCACGCCACTAAACTTTGCACTTCCCTCTTTAAGAGGAGGTCTATCCATAAGATTTTCCAGCTCTGTGATTTTATAATTCAGCTGCGGGAAATTTCCTGCATAATGCATCGCCTTCATAAAAGACGGCCCGACCGCGAAAGACATACAAAGCACCAAAATCAGTTTATCTAAAGCTAGACTTCCGCTGATAACCCAAAATGCGCCTACCGGAAGGATAAAAAGGGCGAGACACGGTAAAACGCTGGAATACATCGCCATCCATGGCCAACAAGCTCTGTACCATGCAAGCGTAAAATCTCTGTAGTTTTTTACGACTTCTCCAAATCTTTGATAAGAATCGCCGTCCTTATTGAATACCTTAACGACTTCCATTCCATTTACGTATTCAATAATGGTGTTATTCATCACGGCAGCGGATTCATAGTAAGCATCCATTTTGGAGCTGCCCTGCTTCATCATCATACCCATAGCAAAGATTCCTACAAGGATTGGAACAAGGGAAAGCAAAGCCAAGCGGTAATCCACTACAAACATCAGAACGAGGATGGCAAGCGGAATCGAAATATTGGCAATCCCTTCCGGAATTGCATGAGCAAGTAAAAGCTCTATCATATCAATATCTTCTGTAAATACCTTTTTTATGCGACCTGTTCCAAGGCTCTCTATATTTCCGAGTGACTGTTTTTCCAGTTTTCCCTGTAGAGATACTCTTAAATTTTTCAGGGTATTGTATGCACTGATATGGGAAAATATCAGACCTTTTACATAGGCGAAAGAATAAATGATCTCCGATAAAAGTACCCCGAGTACCCTGAGCATCAGATATCCCAAACTGATAAATTGCCCTTTTGTTAAAGGGGAAATCATCTGATACAGGAAAAAATAGGGTATCGTTTTTGCTACAATCCCGATGCACATCATGATGACTGCTCGGATCGTGTATTTCTTGTATTCTCCCATATAGGGAGCCACTTTGTTGAACATTGCCTCCTCCTTTTATGTTAGTCAACGCTAACCCATAGCGTTTATTCATAATAAGTATCACTCGCAAAGCGTGCAGTACCTCATTTTAAGCCGTCTTTCGACGGTCAAACTATACTAATCCATGATTCCTACTGCCTTTTTCCAATCCAGGAATCTGCATAGAACTTTGCAATGCTCTTCGATTTCTTTCCAAGACATCTTATGAATGAAAGGCTCATAAATAGAGGTCCAGAATACCGTACAGAGAACATGCATTTCCTGATTCGAAATCTCCGCTTTGGCAATATTTCTCTTTTTTGCCTCTTCATAATATTGCGTATAAGCGTGTGTCATGCGAAAAGCAAAGTCATGCCCAAAGTTCTCATGCACCGTCCCGGCAGATTTTTCTAAAAGTAATACAAATTCTTCTCGAATATCCCATAGGATTCGGAACACATCTAAGATGTATTTTTCCTGCATAATCCATGTATTTCTCACTTCTTCGTCGCTCATAGAGGAAAAGTCCACATCCGTTCGTTCCGAAACAAAACGATCTAAAGTGCTTACCGCTTCTTCGACAACTGCACTAAACAGCTCTTCCTTCCCTTTATATCTTTTATAAACGGCTCCTGTTGTAATCTTTGCATTCTCACAGATTGTTTTCAGTTCTGCTTTGATAAATCCCTTTTCCATGAACTCTTTACGAGCACTTTCCAAAAGCCTCGGATCAATGCTTGTATCTCGGTTTGACATATGCTTTCTCCTTCATATTTTCCGTATAGCGGATGAACTTAGTTTGATAATCACATTACCGATAATTAAATTATCAATTATGTTTATAATACTGCTTCTTTCGAATGTCAACTGTTTTTCTTAGCGTCTTATATTTTCGTGAGGGTAAATGAATAAAAGAAGGACTGCAAAAAAATGCAGTCCCTCTTCATGTGAAAGTATTTTGATTCATAACATTCAAAAACTCTTACAAATTTGCTATTCAACTTATCCTTAGCATTTTTATTTCTTCAAAATTTCATTAACGTTTTCCTTGGTATACACTACATTCGTTGCAATAACTTCCTTAGGAACAGACTGTCCGTAAATCAAATTAGAGCAAAGGTCTGCAGAAATCTTACCCTGATCCTCAGTTCCCTGAGAAACTGTTCCTGTCATACCACCGTTAGCAATGGCATTCAATCCATCAGAGGTAGCATCTACACCATAAACTTTAATCTTATCTGTAAGTCCTGCCTCCTTAACTGCCTGCGTCGCACCAACAGCCATACCGTCATTCTGAGCCACAAC
>CALHIC010000069.1 GCA_938030845.1 uncultured Oribacterium sp.
AGATTATGGTAGACGCAAGAGGATACTCCTGCCCTGTACCTGTAGTAATGGCAAAGGAAAGTATTGAGAAAAACCCCGGAGCGGATTGCGAAATCCTGGTAGACAGCATGGTTTGTGTGGAAAATATCACCCGTTTCGGAGAAGGAAAGGGCTATAAGGTTTCCTACGAAAAGCAGGGAGAGGATTTTAAGATTATTTTGAAAAAATAAAATGCCCGGGCCTCGCCTACACCTCTACTTAAGCACGAAATACCACACGCTTTGTAAGCGTTACTCGTTTAGATTAATAAATGGGCTCAATCTTCCCATATCACAAATCGATAGAGAAATCGAGCCCATTTCCTTTAGGAGATTTTTATGAAAGAATATATTGCAAGCTTTCACACCCATTTTTCCGCCATGATGAGTGGAAAAAAGCTGGATGCGGCAGGCATCCGTTACAGTCTGGAACCGGTTCCCAGAAGCCTCTCCTCGTCCTGCGGTACCTGCATCCGTTTTTATGCCGATACATGGAAGGAAGAGTGGATGGATAAGGACTGTGACAGCATTTACGAAGTCATCTCAGAGGCGGATAAAGCGCCTGAATATCGAAAACTTATTAGCTTTAGCTAATTATACCAAACCGTAGCTTTGCGCTAAGCTCCGAAAAGCCGAAAGAGAATTCTCTATCGTCTCTCTTCTTCCGCAAAAAGAAATTCGTACATATCCCGGCATACCAAAGGCTGCTCCTCCCACCATCATGATATGTTGCGCCTTTCCTCTTTCTAAAAATTCTATTTCATCATACAGTCCGGTTTTATCATTTTCTGTTTTGGATATTTCCTTACATTCTTCCAACTTTAAGAAAGTTTCTTCCGATCTTTTAGGAACTTTTAGAAAAATGTAGAAGGCTCCCTTAGGCTCTACAACAGAAAAACCGAATCTTAGCAGACTTTTGTAGAGAATTTCTCGATTTTTTTCATAAAATTCCACAGGAGCCCTTTCCTTTAAGCACTCCTTTACCACTTTTTGAAAAAATGCATTGGCATTTACATACCCCAGAGATCCCGTAGCATTTCTGGCTCCTTGCATAAGTTCTTTTCCACCTTCCACGGAATCGGGAATCAAAAGGTAACCGATTCGTTCTCCCGGAATGGATAAGGACTTACTGTAGGAATAAGCAATCACAGTATTTTGATAAAAAGAAGGGATAAAGGGAAGCTTTTCTTTATCAAAACACAGGTCCCGATATGGTTCGTCTGATAAAAGCAGTATGCTATGTCCGAATTCTTGTTCTTTTTTCCTCAAGGTCTCTGCCAGCCTTTGAATGGAGGACAGACTATAAATGCACCCGGAGGGATTATTGGGAGAGTTTACAATAATAAGCTTGGTTTTTTCATTGATTTTTCTCTCTAAATCTTCAAAATCAATCTGAAAATCTTCCTCATGGCAATCCACTACCACCATTTTACCGTAATAATTCTCAATAAAACTCCTATACCCTGGAAAATAAGGCTTAAAAACAATAACCTCGTCTCCCGGATCCAGTATGGCATAGAGCAAAACATTCATGGCTCCTGCCGCCCCATGACTCATCAAAATATTTTCCGAAGAAAAAATGAAACTGTCTTTCTTTTCCTTAGTTTCCCGCTCTTCTTTCAGAAGAAATTCTCCGCTTTGCACCCTTTTTTCCAGGTCCTTTGCAATGGCTTCCCGAACATCTAAAAAGCCGGCATCACTCATATAGCTATGCAGTAAATGGGGATTTTCATCCGAAATGCTAAGCATGGCTTCCCGAATGCTCTTCGGTGTCTCCGCCCCCGGATTTCCTATGCTTAAATCAAATACATTTTCTCGACCGTAAATTTTCGCCTGTCTTTCACCTTCTTCAAAAGCTCTTCGAATAGGAGAACCCTCCGCTAATTTTCTCCTTGCTCTTCTT
>CALHIC010000070.1 GCA_938030845.1 uncultured Oribacterium sp.
TGCCATCAATTATACCGGTATCACAAAAGATAGTGATTTTGATTTGGTAAAGGATTCCTGGCAAAATTTCGTAGAGGAAACCGATGCGGCCGGAAACAAGGTGTACTTAATTCGTTACCGCGTTTTGGTAAATGTTGGAGCAAGAACCAATATTACTTTAAAGGATACTTTGGGAGAGGGAGCATTTTCCTACTACAGCAGTGATGAACATCCCGTATCTATTCGTAAGGGTGTTTGGCAGAGAGGACAGTATGTCAATGGAAACTGGGTTGCTGATGAAGTAAACGGTAAGAACTTTGACATTCGTAATTCTCAGAAGACAGGTCCTGCTACCCAGAACACAGCACTGGAAGCGCAGTATAAAGCTGCTGTAGGTAAGAAGACCTTTACTTTAAATCTTGGAAATACAGCTGCCAATGAAGGCTTTGAAATTGTTTACTATGCAAAGGTTGACGGAAAGCCTGTAACAAACTTTAATTATCACAATGAGGTTGAATTGGACTCCGACGGAAACGGTGGAAAGCCGTTGAAGAAGGAATACAATGTTAATGTACAGAGCGCAGGAGGCGAAGCTTCCGGTGACACCTTTAAGATTAAGTTAAAGAAGGTGAATGAAGATCAGAAGGCCTTGGCCGGTGCAGTATTCAGTGTAAGCAACAGTGAGGGAGCTGAGGTGGGTAGATTAACCACTGATGCAAACGGAGAAGCTATTCTTTCCGGCTTGTTAAGAGGAGACTATACCGTTAAGGAGATTCAGGCTCCTGCAGGATATATTTTATCCGATGACAGCTATAGTGTAAAAGCGGATATGTTCGATGTGGCTAAGGTTGCAAGCCTTACCGTTGTAAACAATAAGGCGGAAGCAAAGAGAAATCTCTATGTGACCAAGAAGTGGGTAGATGCAGGAGATAAGGCACAAAGCAGACCGAAGCAGGTAACTGTAGAGCTTCTTCGTAACGGAGAGGTTATCGGCGTAACGCAGGAGTTAAGCCAGGCAAATGCTTGGAAGACTTCCTTCTCCGACCTCCCAAAGTATGACGAAAACAGTAAGGCTTACAGCTATACAATTCGTGAAAAAGCAGTGGAGGGATATGCTCCGGCTATTTCCGGAACACAGGAGCTTGGCTTTACCTTAACCAATACTATCAGCAATAAGATTTCCATTCCTGTTACCAAGGTATGGAGCGGAAAGGGAGATCATCCCTCATCCGTAACCGTTCGCCTTTTAGCAGACGGAAAGGAAATTGCTAAGCAGGATCTTTATGCCAACAATAACTGGCAGTACACCTTTACCAATCTGGAGAGAAGCAAGAATGGTAAGGAGATTCAATATACCGTTACAGAGGATGCGGTAGCAGGCTATACCACTAAGATTAGCGGAGATGCTGCAACAGGCTATCTCAATGTAATTACCAATACCAAAGTTAGCCAGGATCCTAACGCTCCGGGTAATAAGGGCGGCGGAAACGGCGGCGGAAATGGCGGCGGAACTCCAAGCAGAAGCAATAACCGTGGAGGAAGTAATAAACCCAATACTCCCGGATCTGTATTGGATGCTTCCAGAGAGCCGGGCGGCAGCCAGGATAAGGCTCAGGGCAAGAACGGTTCCGTATTAAACGCCAGCAGAAACAAGAAGGCTGACGGTTCCGTATTGGATGCATCTCGTTCCACATCTACCGGCGACAACAGCAGAGCCCTTCAGTATCTTGCATTATTTGCAACCACCGGAGTAGGACTTTTTGCTTGGGTATTGGCCGAGAAGAAAAGAAAGAAAGCTGAGAAGTAAAACGCAGTTTTCGCCCCATGAAAATGGCAGGAAGCATAATTACTATGCAGGAAGCATAAAGGAAAAACCGTCTAAGATTTCTTAGGCGGTTTTTTCATATAGCAAATAATTATTTAAAATCCCTGTATTAATTCTTTAAAAAAACTTATTTTTTCACCTTGAACTTTTAAGAAAATATGCTAGAATAGCGAGTGACGCTAAAATTAAGTATTTTTTAAGGAGAAGAAATATGAAAGCTAAGAGACAGATTTTGTCCCTTTTGCTGGTTCTTTTAATGGTATGGCAGGGATTTTCCTATGCCAATGCCGAAACCGGTACTAGCGGGGGAACAACTGTAGTGGCAAGCGGAAGTACAGGGACCGGTACAGAAGCTTCAGCAGCAAGCAGCAGCACAATTTCCGGAGCCGGCACCGGAAGTACAAGCGGAAAGGCAATTGAAAATGCTTTATCCGATGTAGAACTGTTTGTAGACGGAAAGGCTCTGAAGGAGGGTAGCAGTTTTGCCAACTATCAGAGTATGCAATTTAAAGCCACCATCAAGGTTCAGGACTTAAATATTCAAGAGGGAGACTATATCTCTATTCAGCTTCCCAAAGAATTAAAGTCCTCCGACTTGAGCTTTAATATTCCGGGAGATAACGGAAAGATTCTGGCCAAGGGAGAGTATAATCAGGCGACCAAGGAAATGCGTATTGTGTTTACCAAGGATGCTGAACATTACAGCGGTACGGACGGTAGTGTATTTTTTAATACGGAAATCGACAAGGAAGTCGTAAAAGCCGATACCAAAACTCCATTGGAACTTAAGGTAAACGGAAAGACCGTAATTAACCATAATGTGGACTACCAGATTATCGGGAAAGAGAATCCTGTAAGCTTTTGGAAGAGCCGTGACAGAAAGCTGGTTGAACTGGTAGACCAGGACGGAAATACCCATTACTTAATTCATTACACGGTTTCCCTTGATGCTCGCCATATCGAGAAGGTACAGGGGGCTACGGATTATGAGAATGTTGTTTTCACCGATACCTTACAAAGTGATGCACTTAGTTACTTTGATGTAAAGCATCATTTTACGGATGCAAATCTTAAGCAGTCCGATATTGACACTTATGCTCCTATCTTAAGAACAGGAATCTGGCGTTCCGGACAGTGGCAGAACGGTGTTTGGGTAAGCGCTCCGGATGATACGGATGCGAATCGGGGCCCATTCTGGAGTCTTCGTGACAAGCAGAACTATACAGCAGAATCTTCCAAAGACTTTTTTACTCCGAAGTATTCTGCGGATGGACGAAGCTTTACCTATACTATCGGAAAGCTGAATCCGGATGACGGCTTCTTCTTCAGCTATTATGTTGAGATAAATGAAGCATTTAAAAATGGTACTATTTATAAAAACCAGGCAAAGCTTACCGGTGACGGAATTGTCAGCAGAGAGCAGATTAGAGATTTTGAAGTCAGCGAAGCCGGCGGTTTCTTAAACGGAAAAACCTTCAGCCTTCAGGTTAAGAAATTTGGAGATGACGGGGAAGCTCTGCAGGGGGCTAAGTTTACTTTAGTTAATCCTAAGACTAAATATACAAAGACCATTGTGACCGATGAGAACGGTATTGCAAAGTTGGAAAATGTTTTCAAGGCCGACTATGTATTGACCGAGGTGGAGGCTCCGGAAGGCTACGAGTTGGATTCCACACCTCGCACCATCAGCAAAGAGGATTTTGAGAATTCCATTGCAAAGGGTGCTACCGTGGAAGTGGAAATGCTGAATAAGAAGAAGGAAGTTCTTGCCAAGGAAACCAATCTTTCTGTAAAGAAGGTATGGGTATTGGATCCGGCTCTTGCAACCAATAAGCCTGAAAAGGTAGTGGTATCCGTTTTAAAGAACGGCGTTAAGGATGAGAATCTTACTGTTGAGTTATCCGCAGCCAACGGCTGGAAGGCAAGCTTCTCCAATCTTCCTAAGCAGGATGCCAATGGAAAGGAAATTGTTTATACGGTTTCCGAAGAGGAAGTAGCAGGCTTTAAGGCGGCTATTTCCGGATCAGAAAAGACAGGATTCACCATCAGCAACTATAACGGTTCCAGAGTGGTAATTCCAGTGACCAAGATTTGGCAGGGTAAAGGTGCTCACCCCGACCATTTGAACGTACAGCTTTTTGCTAACGGAGAGAAGGTAGCTACCTATACCTTAAATAAGGCTAACGGTTGGCAGCATAGCTTTGATATGCCGAAGTTTGATGCAAACGGTAAAGAAATCCGTTATACCGTTACGGAGGATAGCGTTGCCGGCTATACAGCAACAACACAGAGCAATCCTGCTACCGGCTATGTCAATGTGTTTGTAAATAAGAAAAATGACGATACTCCTACCCCCAATGGTGGAGGCGGCAGAAATGGCGGCGGCGGAAACGGTGGAGGAAACTCCCCCAGTCCAAGTCCTTCACAGCCAAATCCAAGAGGCGGAGATGTATTGAATGCGAACCGTACTCCTGCCGGAAATCCGGATGTTATTACTGCGGATGGAGCGGTACTTGGTGCAGAGAGAAATGCACAGCAGAATGCTGAGCCGGGTGCTGTTCTGGGCGCTGATCGTGGACAGACCAAAACCGGAGACAGCAGTGCAATGCTTCTGTACTTTGCACTCTTTAGCTTAACCGGACTGGGCTTTGCTACAGCGCTGGTTTACGGCAAAAAGAGAAAGACCGCGAAGAGATAATATAAAATTATTTAAGAAGGGTCTGTAAAAAATCATTTGATTTTTTGCAGACTCTTCTTTTTTTATGCTCGAATGAAGCTTTCTCTTTTTTACGCTCTATGCGCTTTGTTAAAAACATGTTAAAATAACATTTCAACGATTTTGTGTTTTATCGATGATAGAAAGAAATTAAAGGTCAGATAGCAATTTCATAAATAGATGACAATTACAGGAAACAATAGTGCTTTAAATAATGAAACAATATTTTAAAAATCAAGATAGTAATTAAAAAAGAGTAGATAGTAGGGGAGGTTTGGCTATGGAGGGAAATCTGAATCAAATGCTATTGATGTGGGGAATAGTCATTTTCTTCAGCGTGTTTTTGAAAAAGCTCTCTGTAAGAATGGGCCTTCCCATGCTTTTGGCCTTCCTTTTTTTAGGCATCGTCTTCGGTAGTGACGGTGTTTTTAAAATTCCTTTTGAAAACTATTCTTTGGCTGAAAATATTTGCAGCTTCGGTTTGATATTTATTATGTTCTCCGGCGGTTTTGGAACCAGCTGGAAAGAGGCAAAGCATGTTTCCAAGGAAGCAATGGTTTTATCCACTTTGGGCGTAGTCCTAACGGCGGTGGCTGTAGGGCTTTTCTGTATGTTGGCGTTTAAGATAAGTTTTTCCTGGGGACTATTGCTGGGCTCTGTAATTGGCTCTACCGATGCGGCTTCCGTCTTTTCCATTCTGCGTTCTCGAAAACTGAATTTAAAGGATAGAACAGCCTCCTTACTGGAGTTTGAATCAGGAAGTAACGATCCCATGTCCTATATGATGACCTTAATTTCCATGCTGATGATTCAGGGAGAGCTATCCTTCGGACAGATGCTCGGCATGCTCTTTGCTCAGGTTTTCTGGGGTTTATCCGTAGGTTTTGTAGTGCCCTGCTTACCCAGTATCTTATGCGTAAGGTGGATGTCTCCGGAGATGGCTTCGACTTTGTCTTTGTCTTGGGATCGGCAGTAACCGCTTATTCCCTTTCCTCTGTACTGGGGGGCAACGGCTATCTTTCGGTTTATCTTACAGGAATTATTTTAGGAAATGGAAAAATAAAAGAAAAGAAGGAGATGGTATCCTTCTTTGACGGCTTAACGGGACTTATGCAGTTAGTGATTTTCTTTTTGCTGGGGCTGTTATCCAAACCCTCAGAGCTTCCTCATGTAGCCTTTCAAGGATTGATTATTTTCTTTTTCCTTACCTTTATTGCCAGACCTCTTTCCGTATTCTTGCTTATGAGATTCTTCCCCTCCTCCAAAAATCGAAATTTCCTTATTTCCTTTGCGGGACTTCGAGGAGCGGCTTCCATTGTATTTGCAATTTTAGCGGTGGAAAGCTTGGGAAGTGGAGACTTTTTGTTCCATCTGGTGTTTTTTATCGTGATTTTATCGATTCTCTTCCAGGGAAGCTTTTTACCGAAAATGGCAGGACGCCTGGATATGATTGACGACCAAAGCGATGTTATGAAGACCTTTACGGACTATACCGAGCAAAAGCCTGTACAGTTTATTGAGTTTATCATTCCTGAAGGGCATCATTGGGCGGGACAGTTGATTAAGGATATAATTACGCCGCCGGATACTCCTATCATTTTGGTGGAAAGAAACGGAGAGAAAAAATTACCCGGGGGAGATACGAAGATACAAGTGGGAGACCGGGTGGTTATCGGTTCTGCCAAGTCTACCATGGCCTCGGATTTGGATATCGTTGAGGTAGAGGTAGACAGGGACAGTGTTTATGCCAATAAAACCATTGCAGAAATCCCAAGAGATGAGATGGCCAGAGTGCTTTTGATTGAAAGAGGCAAGGAAATCGTGATTCCTAAGGGGAACACCAGCATTGCAGTAGGAGATATCCTGGTGATGTACAGATTGAATGAGTAATAGACTTTAAAAGCAGCTCTTCTCAAACGGGCCTAAAAACAGTTCTGAAAAATAGTTCTAAAAACAGT
>CALHIC010000071.1 GCA_938030845.1 uncultured Oribacterium sp.
GGAGTTTACAGGCTTTGCCTGAATCCCCTGTTAAGAAGTCGTTATACACCGGAAGTCAAAGGCTTCGCCTGGGCCACCGGTAAGAATTATGGAAAGGGCAATGCTGAGGCTTGCCCTTTCTATTTACATCAAGAGAAAGTGAGAAAAAGATGAGTTTTATTTCCTATCTTTTAAACGGAATCAGTTTGGGCTCGGTGTATGCCATCATTGCCCTAGGTTATACCATGGTTTACGGCATTGCAAAAATGCTGAATTTTGCCCATGGAGATATTTTGATGGTGGGAGGCTATGCCGCTTTTCTCGCTTTTAACCAGATGGGACTGGGCATACCCCTGTCTATTCTTTTTAGTATGGCAATCTGTACCGCTCTTGGCGTCTTAGTGGAAAGGGTAGCTTATAAGCCCCTTCGTTCAGCCAATTCTCTGGCTGTATTGATTACCGCCATAGGTGTATCTTATCTTTTACAAAATCTTGCTTTGTTGCTTTTCGGAGCCAATCCCAAAAGCTTCCAGTCCTTTGTAAAGCTTCCTGCTTTAAAGCTGGCAGGAGGACAGCTGGTAATTTCCGGAGAAACCATAGTCACCATTTTGGTGGGAATTTTAGTTGCCGTTGTATTATTGCTGTTTATTCATAAAACCAAGGCGGGACAGGCTATGCTAGCGGTATCCGAGGACAAGGGTGCAGCCACTTTGATGGGAGTAAATGTAAACGGTACCATTGCCCTTACCTTTGCCATTGGTTCCGCTCTGGCCAGTGTGGCAGGAATCCTTCTTTGCTCCGCTTATCCTACTCTTACCCCAACAACAGGAGCCATGCCCGGTATTAAGGCCTTTGTGGCTGCCGTATTG
Source organism: uncultured Oribacterium sp. (assembly GCA_938030845.1). GTDB lineage: Bacteria > Bacillota > Clostridia > Lachnospirales > Lachnospiraceae > Oribacterium. The sequence goes on from CALHIC010000071.1 coordinate 849, forward strand.
GGAGGAATCGGTTCTATTCCCGGAGCATTTATCGGAGGAATTTTACTTGGTGTTCTGGAAAATCTCTCAAAGGCCTATATTTCTTCCAAACTGTCGGATGCTATTGTTTTTTCTGTATTAATTATTGTATTACTCATTAAACCAAGCGGAATGTTAGGAAAGAAGATTATGGAGAAGGTGTAAGATGAAGAATGTACAAATGAAAAAAATCAAAGATATTTTTTTGAATTACGGAGTCATTCTTATCGTGTACTTTGTTGTTCAGCTGTTCCTGAAATCCGGTTCCGTCAGTTCCTTGATGAAGGGACTTTTGGTTCCCCTGTGTATTTATTCTATTTTGGCCATAAGCCTAAACCTTGTAGTGGGTATTTCCGGAGAATTGTCTCTGGGGCATGCGGGCTTTATGTGCGTAGGTGCTTTCTTTTCCGCAAGCTGTTCCATGCTTTTAAAGGGAAGCTCTCTGCCTCCTATGTTGATTTTCTTTATTGCCCTCTGCATCGGCGCTATTTCTGCCGGATTCTTCGGCTTTTTAATCGGAATTCCGGTTCTCAGGCTGAAAGGAGACTATTTGGCTATCGTAACCTTAGCCTTCGGAGAAATTATCAAAAACATCATTAATGCTCTTTATTTTGGCGTGGATAAGAATGGTTGGCATTTTTCCTTAAAGGACGGTACAGCTGTTGCTTTGGGAGAAGGGGGGAAGTGGATCATTAAAGGTGCACAGGGAATTACCGGTACGCCGAAATATAGTAATTTTACTGTAGGGATAATTCTTCTTTTACTCTCTATGCTCTTTATTCAGCATTTTATTCATTCCAGAACGGGAAGAGCGGTTATGGCGATTCGAGATAATCGTATTGCGGCGGAAAGTATTGCATTACCCGCTTCAAAACTGAAGTTGCTTTGCTTTACAATCTCTGCGGCCATCGCGGGAATTGCCGGAGTACTTTATGCCCATAATTTAAGCTCTTTACAAGCTTTGCCAAAAAACTTCGGATACAATCAGTCTATTATGATTCTGGTATTTGTAGTTTTAGGCGGAATAGGCAATATGCGCGGCTCTATCTTGGCCGCTGTTGTTCTTACTCTGCTTCCTGAACTTCTTCGTTCCTTAAATGACTACAGAATGTTGATTTATGCCGTTGTTTTGATTGTGATGATGCTATTTACTTCCGCCCCCGGCTTTATTGCTTTTCGGGAGAATATTCTTCATCGTTTGTTCCGTAAGGAGGTGAATGCATGAGTCTTTTAGAAGTGAATGCTTTAGGCATTTCCTTTGGAGGTCTGAAGGCGGTAGATCAGTTCCATATCTCCATTGATAAAAAAGAATTGTACGGCTTAATCGGGCCCAACGGTGCCGGTAAAACCACAGTGTTTAACCTGCTTACGGGAGTTTACCAGCCCAATACAGGAGAAATTCTTTTAAATGGAAAAAATATTGTGGGAAGCTCCTGTATTGAGATTAACAAAAAAGGAATTGCCAGAACCTTTCAGAATATCCGATTATTCGATAAGCTGACAGTATTGGACAATGTAAAAGCAGGATTTTTCCAGGAAAATTCCTATTCTTTTATCGAAGGGATTTTTAGACTGCCCCGTTATTTTCAAAAAGAAAAGGAAATGTCGGATAGAGCTCTGGATTTACTCTCTGTTTTTCATCTGGAAGAGCATGCTTTGGACTTGGCGGGAAATCTTCCCTACGGAAAACAAAGAAAGCTTGAAATTGCAAGAGCTTTGGCAACCAATCCTTCCTTACTCTTATTGGATGAGCCTGCGGCAGGAATGAATCCCAATGAGACGGAAGAATTGATGGATACCATCAGACTGGTTCGAGATCGTTTTGATATGACCATTTTATTGATTGAACATGATATGAAGCTGGTATCCGGCATCTGTGATCGCCTTACCGTGCTAAACTTCGGGCAAGTCCTTACAGAAGGAAAGACTCAGGAAGTATTGCATGACGAGAAGGTTATCAAGGCTTATTTAGGAGAGTAATTATGGAACAAATTTTAGAGGTAAAGAATCTTCATGTACATTATGGGATGATCCATGCCATTAAAGGCTTGGATTTCCATGTGAACAAAGGAGAAATCGTAACCTTAATCGGAGCCAACGGCGCCGGAAAAACCAGTACCCTGCAAACGATTACCGGCTTAATTCCCCATTCTCAGGGAGAAATCATTTATAGAGGGGAAAATGTCAGTAAGCTTCCCGGGTATAAGCTGGTTTCCAAGGGGCTTGCCCATGTTCCTGAGGGAAGAAGAGTTTTTGCCAGCCTTACGGTATACCAAAATCTGATGCTGGGAGCCTACACCAGAAAGGACTCAAAGGAAATTGAAGAAAACCTGAATATGATTTATCATCATTTTCCCCGTCTTCTGGAAAGAAAAAATCAGGTAGCCGGAACTCTTTCCGGAGGAGAACAGCAGATGCTGGCCATGGGAAGAGCCCTGATGTCCAAGCCGGAGATGATTTTACTGGATGAACCATCTATGGGCCTTGCACCTTTAGTAGTAAATGAGATTTTTGAAACCATTAAGGAAATTAGCGCCGATGGAACAACAGTTCTTTTAGTAGAACAAAATGTGCGTCAAGCATTGAAGATTGCTGATTATGCGTATGTTTTGGAGACTGGTAAAATGGTATTATCTGGCTCTGCTGATGAAGTTCGCCATAATCCTCGCGTTATGGAAGCTTATTTAGGCGGTCGTGTTGAATAATTAATTATATAGAGCGATCATTAGTGTCAAAAACTTTGAATAAGGTGTATATACTAGATTTCTAGTATATACACCTTATTTTTTTTTATCACTAATTCTGATTGAAATAGAAGCACTATATGAGCTGATAATGAAGTGAGTTTATAAATTTTTTATTATTTTTAAGATAATCAATAATAAATCTAGTGAATTAAGAATGAAAAAAGCAAATAATAATTAATGAGCATATATTGAAAATACTGTATTTTCAAGGGGTTATTGTTGAAGGTTTTATGAAGTTCGCTTGGAACATACTAGATTTGTAGAAGAATATTTAAAAAAATGATAAAATAGCATGACTGATTTTTTAGATATAAGATACATCAATAATTAAGTGATGAATTAAATAAGTTGAATAAAAAAGAGGTAAGTATGAAGAAGAAACAGTATATGATGATGGCTGCATTCTTATGTACTACAACAATGGCTATGGCTGCACCAGTTAGTATAAATACTAATCAGCCTTATAATGCTAAGAATGTACAAATGGACGGTCATGCACCATTGGAAACTAGCGCATCTGTAATTAGCTCTGATAAAGAATATCGTCTGCGCCAAGGAGATGAACTAAATATTCAAGTGGTTCAGCAGGCAGAGCTTGGTACGCGTAATGGTAACGACATTGTGTATACCGTCAGACCAGATGGATATGTATCGTTCCCTATGGTTGGTGCCGTAAAAGCAGATGGCTTAACTATAGATGAATTTACAGCTGAGTTACAGCAAGGTTTGTCTCGTTATATCATTAATCCTGATATCACAGTAAATGTATCGAAATTGGGCGGCGTTCGCGTATATGTATTTGGTGAAATTAATAAGCCTGGCGCCTATACATTGACTAAATCTAGTACAGTTATTGATGCTATTGGGGCTGCAGGTAGTTTTAACTGGGATACAGCAAAGAAGAAAATTTACTTGATTCATCAAGATAATCCAGAGAAACCGATTCCTATCAATTTGAATCGTATTTTACAAACTGGAGATATGTCTGAAAACTACATCATGCGTGAAGGTGATATTCTTTACTTAACTAAGAATAGTCGTATCAACTTTGCTCGTGATATTGCTCCAATCTTAACAGGGGCTTACATGGTATCACGAATAGGTAAGGATTAAAGATAAGGCGATATCTATCGTATAAGGGGGCGTTTTTTTGCGTTCATATTTATTACCATCCATATTGTTTATTACCGATATTGTGACGATTGTAATCGTTGCTTTTATCAGTCTTTTTATTCGATTTGATGGACACATAGAACCTCAATATATTAATCAAATGGTGGATGCACTTCCGTTATTACTTATTTCGTATATGTTGATGTTCTTGATAATGCATTTATATACACGTATTTGGCGTTATGCAGGGATGCGAGAGGTATTAGCAGTATTTGTAGCGACTACAATTGGTACGGCTTTATTCTATTCCTCTATGTTTGTATTTGGTAAGTCATTACCACGCTCCATCTATTTTATTACATGGTTCCTCACTACAGGTATTGTTGGTATGGGAAGAATGTTGCTTCATTATGTGGCACTTCACTATAGCAGTGGGGACGATGGTGAAAGTGGCCAAGTGAATACATTGATCATAGGAGCCGGTGATGCAGGTGCAACTATAGCTCGTGAAATTGAACGATATCATAAGCGTTCTCGTCGAGTGATTGGTTTTGTTGATGATGATATGTTTAAACATAATCGTCTTATGAATGGTTTTAGAATTCTTGGGAGCCGTGAAGATATTCCTGCATTAGTTGCTAAGTATAAGGTAGAAGAAATCATTATTGCTATGCCTTCCGTGAAGCGAGATATTATTCAGGAAATCATGGAAATTTGTGCTCCTTTAAAGTGTAAAATCAATATTTTACCGGGGATGTACCAATTACTTGATGATGAAGTTCTTGTATCTCATTTACATCCTGTTTCAATCGAAGACTTATTGGAGCGCGATGAGATTCAGCTCGATACGTCCAAGGTTGAAACATATCTTAAGGATAAAGTAGTTTTAGTTACTGGTGCGGGAGGCTCTATTGGTTCTGAAATTTGTCGTCAAGTTTTACGTGTAAAGCCTAAAAAGCTATTGCTCCTAGGCCATGGTGAAAATAGTATTTATCTTATTCATCAAGAATTGCGCAATATTGTGCCCCAAGCTACATTGGTTCCAATTATTGCAGATATTCGTGATAAGAATCAATTAGAACAAATTTTCAAAAACTATAATCCTGATGTAGTATTTC
>CALHIC010000072.1 GCA_938030845.1 uncultured Oribacterium sp.
TCGTTGGAGTTGGGACGGTTTTAACTTTCTTCTGGAAGGAAGGAAAAATCGAGTTTATCGCTGATTGCGACGGTATGCTGAAGATTCAATCGGAGAAGCTTTTTGCCCTGAATTCCTTCGGGCAAATGATGATGGCCACCAAGAAGAATCACAGCTTTATCAAAAAGGGAGAGGCCTTTGCAGGTACCAGAATCATCCCTCTTTCCATAGAGCGGGAGAAGATGGAAGAAGTGAAGAAGATTGCGCCGGAGGGTGGCATTTTACAGCTTCTTCCCTTTGAAAAGAAGAAGGTGGGACTTATCAGCACCGGAAATGAAGTTTTTTACAAAAGAATCCAAGATACTTTTACTCCAGTGGTACGGGAGAAGCTTTCCCCCTATCCGGTGGAAGTCATCGGTCATGTGACCTGCCCGGATGATGTGGAGCAGGAGAAAGGGGCGATTCAGGACTTCCTGAGACAGGGTGCGGATTTGGTTATCTGCATGGGGGGAATGTCCGTAGATCCGGACGACCGAACTCCCTTGGCGATTCGCCTGTCCACGGAAGAGGTGGTAAGCTACGGAGCACCGGTACTGCCCGGTTCCATGTTTATGCTGGCTTACGCTAAGGGAAAGGTGCCGGTTTTGGGACTTCCCGGCAGTATTATGTTTTGCCCCACCACGGTTTTTGACCTGGTATTACCGCGAATCATGGCAGGGGATATTGTGAAGAAGGAAGAGATTGACGCCCTGGGAGAGGGCGGTTTGCTATAAGACAGTTTATCTAGGAAAGAAGGTTAGGCAGATGGAGAAAGCAAGAAAAGAAATCATCAGGGAGATTGCCGGGCTGAATTCTCAGGAGGAAAATGTATTGTTTCACTCCTTAGCGGAAGGCAGCTTGGGAGAGCTGGCCTTGTTTTCTGCCGGAAAATGCCTAAGCTACAGCCCGAAATTCCCTTTCTTTACCTCAGAAAAGGACAGGGAGGAATGTTTTTGGGCCAATCGTAAGGCGGGGATTTTTTCTCTGGGAGAGGGAAAATTTTTTGCGGAAACCCTGGCTTCAGAGAAAAAGCTGGTGATTTGCGGGGCTGGACATGTGGCCATTGCCACCATTCGTCTTGGGAAAATGCTGGGATTTTCCGTGACCTGTATTGAGGATAGACCGATGTTTGCCAAGGAAGCGGAAAAGGCAGGGGCAGACAGGGTAATTTGCGAGGACTTCGCCAAGGCTTTGGATAGCTTGGAGGGAGACAGAGACAGCTACTTTGTGATTCTGACCAGAGGCCATGTGCATGACCAGATTTGCCTTCGGAGAATTCTGGAAAAGCCCAAGGCCTATATGGGTATGATGGGCTCCAGAAGAAGAGTGGCTATGATTAAGAAGAATCTTTTGGAAGAGGGATTTTCTCAGGAGCTTCTGGATTCTCTCCATAGTCCCATTGGTTTAAAAATCGGAGCGGAAAGCCCGGAGGAAATTGCGCTTTCCATTATGGCGG
>CALHIC010000073.1 GCA_938030845.1 uncultured Oribacterium sp.
ATTCCAAAACCGCTATCTTCGTGGTGATGCTGGTAGGACTTTGGATGACTGTAGGTTATAACATGATTATTCTTCTAGCCGGTATGCAGGGAATCTCCAAAACCTATTATGAGGCGGCAGCCATTGACGGTGCAGGCCCGCTAAGCCAGTTTTTTAAGATTACTATTCCCCTACTGACTCCTACCATCTTCTTCGTTATGATTACCTCCATTATCAGCGCCTTTCAGGTCTTTGATGTGGTGTATATGATGGTTTTGAAATCGAACCCTGCCTATGAATCTACCCAGACCGTGGTGATGCTCTTCTACCGACAGGCCTTTGATTACGGCTATAAGGGCTATGCGGCGGCCATTTCCATCTTGATTTTTGCCGTAATTATGCTGATTACCTTGATACAGTTCTCTGTACAAAAGAAGTGGGTAAATTATTAGAAAGGAGGAAAATGATGAATCAGAAATTTTCTTGGAAAAAGCTCCTTGTTCATTTGGTTTTATTTGCCGGTCTCGGCGTAACCATCTTCCCCTTTCTTTGGATGGTGCTGACCTCCTTTAAGACCAGCGGTGAAGCCATGCAAATACCACCTACCATTTTCCCAAAGAAATTTATCACTGTGGCTTATACCCAAATTATAAGTTCCCTACCCTTTGCAAGGGTTTACTTTAATACGATTTTATCTACAGTGATTACGGTAGTGGCACAGCTACTCTTCTGCGCCATGGCGGGCTATGCCTTTGCCAGAATAAAGTTTCCCTTTAAAAATGTCATCTTTATTCTGCTGCTTTCCGTCCTTATGGTACCGGGACAGATCTTCCTGATTCCTCAGTATCTGATTATTCAGAAAATGGGGCTTTTGGACAGTATCCCCGCCCTCTTTATTCCGAACCTTTTCAGCGCCTTCGGAACCTTCTTGATGCGGCAATTTTTCCTCTCCCTACCGGAGGAACTGGAAGAAGCGGCCATTATTGACGGTTGCAACCGCTATCAGATTTTCGGGAAAATCATGTTACCCTTGGTGAAACCGGGGCTGGTGACGCTAAGCATTTTCACCTTTAAATTTGCTTGGAATGACTTTATGTGGCCTCTCATTGTAAACACCTCTCCAAAAAACATGATTCTGGGACCTGCCCTCTCCACCTTGCAGGGGCAGTACACCACCCAGTATCCCATGCAGATGGCAGGAGCGGTGATGGCGGTGATTCCCGTTATTTTGATTTTCTTCCTCTTCCAAAAGCAGTTTATCGAAGGGGTGGCACAATCAGGAATTAAGGGATAAAAGAGGATGTAAGAAGATTTAATAGATTTTATTTTCATACAGTATGGGTCTA
>CALHIC010000074.1 GCA_938030845.1 uncultured Oribacterium sp.
TCCTCCTCTGTAATGTCATAGGAAAGGGTAGAGGCAATGTCGCTTAAGGGAATATTCTTCGGAAGACAGATCTGCTCATCTCTTCCTACGGTAAAATGCAAAGCCTCCACTAAGGGAAGTCCATCCACCGTCCAAGGATTTTCCAGCTGGGCAAAGCGCCTATCATTGCTTTCCGCAGGATAAGAGTTGAAATTGGCAAAGCCGAAATCGAAGAGCTTTTTGCTGTCCCGATACTGGGAATTATGACCGTTTAAGATAACACAAATTAGGGTAGTATCCCCTCTTTTGCAGGCTGTTACCAAGGTGTTTCCGGCAAGAAGGGTATATCCGGTCTTTCCGGCAAATACACCGCTGTAATACTCCTTGTTGCTTTTTTTCATCATCTTATGGTGGGCATAGATGGTATTTTCCGGGGCATTGGGATCCGGATACTTGATAATGGGACCGTGGGTATAGACCTGGGTAGCATCAATCTGACAAAATGTCGGATTGCTTATGGCGTACTGCATGATTTTTGCCATATCCAAAGCACTGGTGTAATGTTCCGGATTGTTCAGTCCGGAAGGATTGGTAAAATGAGAATTTGTACAGCCGATTTCCGCAGCTTTTTGGTTCATCAGTTCCGCAAACTTTTCGTTGGAGCCGGCCACATGCTCTGCCAGTGCATTGGCACAGTCGTTGGCGGAATGAAGCAGCAGGGAGTAAAGACAGTCTCGAACACTCAGCTTATCTCCCGGAGATGCGGCAATGACAGTGGAATTGTTTTCCAGATTTCCTCTGGTGGCTTCCTGGGAAAATGTGACCTTTTCTTCCAGATTTTCCACATGTTCTAACACGACGATGGCCGTTAAGACCTTGGTAATGGAGGCGGGAAAGTAGTGAGTGTTCTCATTTTTAGCATAGAGAATCGTGGAGGACTTGGCATCCATCAGCAAAGCGCCATCAGCCTCAATTTGGTCTACACAAGTGGGCCAGGTATCCGCCAGAGCTTGTTGAGAAAACACAAAAGAAAAAAGCATGGAAAAAAGCAGAACAAAATAGAGGCTTTTTCTACTGTATCGACACAGGTCATTTTTCAGAGATTGTTTTATCTTCTTCAATTTACAATTCCTCTTTTACTAAAGGGAAGGAAAGGGAAACCTTATACAAATCCCCGTCAATTTCAATCTTCATTTTACCGTTCATCAGCTTGGTCAGACTTTTCGCAATGGACAAGCCAAGGCCTGAGCCCTCTGTGCTTCGGCTTACGTCTCCTCGAACAAAACGTTCCGTTAACTCTTCCGGAGAAACGTTTAAGGGGGCTTCTGAAATATTCTTCATGGTAAAGGTAGCCTCTTCCTCGTCCTTTTGCAAATCCACATAGACTCGGCTGCCCTGTAAAGCATATTTACAGCAGTTGTTCAAAAGATTTTCCAGTACACGGAAAAGCTGTCGACCGTCCGCCAGGATCAGAATATCCTCCTGAGGGAGGGTAGTGAGCACCTGCAGGGAGCGGGCAGCCAATTTGTCTTCGAATTCTCCCAGACTTTGCTGCAAAATCTCCGTGTAGTGAATCGGGATAAGCTCCAAAGAGATATTTCCGGAGCTGGCCTTGCTGGCTTCCACCAAATCCTCCGTCAGATTTTTTAAACGTGCGGACTTTTGCTCCAAAACGGCGATATATTCCTGGACTCTGGGGCTTTCAATATTTTCCCGCTTTAAAAGATCCACATAGCTGATAATGCTGGTAAGGGGAGTCTTTAAATCATGGGAAACATTGGTAATCAGGTCGGTTTTTAAACGCTCCGCCTTTACCTGCTCCGTTACTGCCGCTTTCAATCCTCTGCTGATGGAGTAGGAGTAGTAGTCGATGGAAATTAAAAGGAAAAGCAGTAGTAGGCTAAAGCCCAGATGTAAGAGGCTTTTATGATGGAAAAAGCAGTAAAGATTATAGCCGAAGAGTCCAATGCCCAGGAAATTCGGAAGGACGAAGAGCAGTACACTGTATAATCTGGAACGGGTAAAGCCGCTGGCGGAAAGTGTACTCTCCAGAAGACTCCAAATTCGTCTGCTATAGGAAGAGGAAATTAGAATTCCCTTCCGCATCTGCCGCACCAGGGAAAGAAGCAGAGGCAGAAAAACAGTGTAGCGCAGGGCGAAAAGTCCCAT
>CALHIC010000075.1 GCA_938030845.1 uncultured Oribacterium sp.
TATTTCACAAAATAATATTTGATTCATCTATTAAAATTAGTTTATCGAAAATCCTTCTTAAACACACAAAGAGGCCATGTCTAGCTTCCTAGACACTGGCCATCTTCTTAGTATGCAAATATTCCGTATGTTCCTTCCGGGCTGTAGGTAAATACTTCTCACTGATGGGTAATTCCGTGCCATCCTGTAAGAACAGGCTCCGACCGGTAATCCGTTGGATACTATCCTTGGATACCGCAATATAGCGGGATATTTGTAAAAAATCATCCTTCCCGTGTTGATCCATAAAGGCTTTCATGGACATATAGGTTTCCATATCATCTTCATGCAGGTGAATGAGAAGCCTTCTTCCCATGGTTTCCACATATTCCACGTCTTCCAGATAAATCCGCTCCGGCTCCCGGTCCACCATGACTTCCATATATTTTACCTTCTCCACGGTTTCTAAGGCATGGGAAAGTACTTTAGAAAATTTCTCATATTCCACAGGCTTTTGAATGTAGGAAAATGCCTTTAATTCAAAAGCCTCCGTCACATAGTCATTTCCTCCTGTGATAAAAATGATTTTCCCCGGAGCATTTCTTTCTTTAATCTCTCTTGCCAATTCAATTCCATTTAAATTCGGCATAAAAATGTCTAATAAAAACAAGTCTGTTAAATTAAGATCCTGCTCTTTATTTTCCAGAAATTCCTCTCCGGAGCCATAGTAAGAAATCTCTACCGGAATCTTCCGCTCTTTAAAAAATCGTTCCAATAGGGCCCCTAAAAATTTCCGTTGTACCAGCTCATCATCACATACCACAAGCTTAATTTTCTTCATGGATAAACTCCCGGACTACTGTAAGTATTCTCTAGCTTCTTGAATCGTCTTCCTGTAGAGAGCCATGAAAGCCTCATGATTATAGGCAATATAATGCTCGGCTTCCTCTTTCTCTACGTTGTCTACTACTCTTTTTGCTGCATGTTCCAGTTTTTTTGCATTTTCGGATAGCTTTACGGCACCAACCGTTAAGGAGGTTGTCTTTAATCCGTGGGCATAGAGGCGATATTTACTGTAGTCTTTCTCTGCAAATGCCTTCTCCAGCTCCTGCATCTTCTCATCACTACTGTCTCTGAAAAGCCCCAGGATTTCTCTATACACTTCCTCATCCTGCATGCAATACTGCAAACCTGTACTTCGATCCAGCGTTTTCTCTTCTTCTTCCTTCTCTACTATAGCATGTTTCTTTAATTCTGTCTGAAAATATTCTTCATTTGTTCTCTTCCGAATTAAATTCTCCGGCAAGAAGGTATACAAGGTTTTCTCCAGCTCATTTCCGTCCACAGGCTTCGTCAGATAGGCGTCGAAGCTGGTGTTTACGTACTTCTGACGAATACCGGGAAGCATATTGGAGGAAAAGGCAATAACGGGAACCGGCTTTCCATAACGGTTTTCAAAGGCATTTTCCCGAATCTTCTTCAGGGTTTCTTCTCCATCCATTCCCGGCATCATGTGGTCAAGGAATATAATGTCGAAGTTCTCTTCTCTTAACTTCTCAATACACTCTTCTCCGGAAAAAGCACAGGTAATCTGCACTTCCGTCCTCTTCAAAAGATTCTGTACCAAACGAAGATTTAATTCATTGTCATCCACCACTAAAATTCTGGCATCCTTGGCAATGAAGCCCTTATTAAAGTCCTTCTTCTCTCCTCTTTGCTTCTGATAACGCTCTTCATAATTTCCAATACGGTCTTCATTTAACTGCCACTGGGGAATATAGGCTGTAAAGCAGGAGCCTTCTCCAAATACACTATCCAACTGAATGTGTCCGTTCATAATTTCCACAAAGTAGTTGGTAATGGGCAGTCCCAGACCTGTTCCCTGAATGTTTTGGCTCCAACCGGACTGTACTCTTTGGAACTTCTGGAAAATCAGCTTCTGATCACTTTCCTTCACACCTACACCGGTATCCTTTACGGCAATCTGAAGCTCTATTGCTTTTGCCGTACTGAGTCCGGTTTCTTCCTTGGACTGTACAGGAGAATTTCCCTCTTCATCCAAAGCCCTCGCCGTTACGCTCAAAGTGATTTTACCCTTTTCCGTGTATTTAATCGCATTATCAATCAGGTTTAAGATAACCTCTCTAACACGGAAAGCATCTCCATAAAGCACCGCCGGAGTGTCTCCATCAACAATGATTTCAAATTGCAGTCCTTTCCACTCTGCACGGAAGCGAACCATACTGTTGATTTCGTGAATCACGGTAGCCAATTCATAGGGCTTGGGCACCAGCTTGATTCCTCCGGATTCAATTCTGGAAAAATCCAAAATATCATTTACTAAAGACAACAAGGTCTGCCCGGAAGCCTGAATATCCTGCGCATAGCTTAATACCGCATCATCACGGCTCTCCCGAAGAATCATCTCATTCATACCGATAACGGTATTAATGGGAGTTCTAATCTCATGGGACATATTGGCCAAAAATTCCGCCTGTACCTTATCGGAAATTTCCAGCTTGCTCTTTTCATTTTGTACCTCCAAAAATTGCATTTATCCATAAGTCAATAAAACGGTTCATATATGCCGAACCGTTATCCCAATATTTTTTATTACACTTTTTAAGAAAAACCGCTTCAACGCAGCCCCACAGCCCCG
>CALHIC010000076.1 GCA_938030845.1 uncultured Oribacterium sp.
GTAATAAGCCCTCAGGTACAGAAGTAGCGTCTATTCTAGCCAAGTCTTTCAGGCCTTCTCCGATAGGGCTGATTTCTTCTCCGTTTTCTTGGGTAAAACGAAAGCCTAATGCGCTTAACATTCCGATTCCACCGTCATTTGTGGCGGAACCGCCGATGCCGATTAAAAAGCGACGACAGCCCTTGTAATAGGCATCTAAAATCATTTGCCCAACGCCGTAACTACTAGCCTTCAGTGGATTTCTTTCCGCCGGAGAGAGTAAGGTAATGCCGGAGGCTTGAGACATTTCCATAACGGCAAGCTTTCCATCCTTTGGGGAATATTGCGAGTCTGAGAGAATACCATAATGAGCTTCTACTTCCTGAAACAAGGGTCCTTTTACTCTGACTGTTTCCAAGCTTCCCCCTAAAGCTTCCACCAGCGTTTCCACGGTGCCTTCCCCTCCGTCCGCCAGAGGAGAAATCACAACATTCGCATCAGGAACTACCCGTAATATACCACTTTTTATGGCTTCGCCTGCTTCTTTTGAGGAGAGACTGCCTTTGAAGGAATCTATAGCAATAAGGATTTTCATGCTTATTTCACCACTTCCACCGAATCCGGCAGCAGCTCCGCATTTACGATGGGGTTTCCGCTCATTTTCACTTTCTTTAGGTTGGGAAGATTCCGAAGAACGGAAATGTCGGAGATATAGTTATTCGAGAAATCCACCTCCTCCAGGGTACTAAGGCCATCCAGGCAATCCAGGCTTTGCAGTTTATTGTCACTGATATTCAGACTCTTTAAGGCCTTGTAATGAGAGAGGAAAGACTTTGCATTAGTGGAAAAATCTTCCGATTCATCATCCAAATTCTTGAGTGTTGCGTTTGTGAGGGTCAGGCTCTCTACCGTGTTGTCGTCCTCCATGTGGCTTAGAGAAACGGGAAGAACAGGATAGTCACTGGATGAGCGACTTTTGTTCGGAGAGAAAATAAGCTCTTTGGCCCCGTTATTTGTAAAAGTTTGGGTATAATCCGTATATTTATCAAAGGGCAAATCCTGGAATTCCAGATGTGTAAGGGCAGGAAGTGTCCGAAGGATAGGTCCCAAGTCCGGCTGAACCGCACCGATAATGCCGTTTCCCACAATGGTTAAATCCGTTAAAGCATTCATTCCCTGCAGAAAATCTGCACTGTATTCAATACTATAGTTATGGATTGTCAGCGTCTTTATGGAAGGCATGTGGGCAATGGAATCTCGATCCAGGGAATAGCAGTTCACATTTTCCAAGGCGCTTAAGCCGTGTAAATCAGGAAGCTGATAGGTGTGATACCCGAAGGAAAGCGTCTGTAAAGAACTGAGGGTGCTGAGGGCATTGACATTTTCCAGGGAAGAGCAGTCAATGGAGAGGCTGTTTAAGGAAAGATGTCCCGATAAGCCGTCCAGATTCAAAATTGAAAGGTCTACTAAACTTAGGGATTTTAATTTCGGCATGTTTTGCACGAAGTTCAAGTCCTTTACATCCTTTAAATTCCGTAAGGAGAGCCGCTCCAGCTGGGGCATACCGGAAAGTACGGCAACATTTTCCACGGAACTATCTCCTGTTCCCAAGAGGTCCAGACTGCTTAGGCTGCTTAAAGAGGAAAGGGGGGAAAGATCCATGGGGCTTTTGTCCGCATTAAGCTCCAGAGCAAGCGTCTTAAGCTTCGGAAAGTTTCGAAGGAACAGAAGCCCCTTCGTATAGTCATCATCGATATGAAGGGTGATCTCTTCCAGAGAGGAAAATGCTTTAAAGGGCGCATCCGTGTCTTCCCCTTCTGCATCCTCGCCGGAGTAGGAATCACCGGTAGCATCATCGTCCAGAGTAATGTTGTAGAGTCCAAGAATCTGTTCGGGATTCGCGAAAAGCTTCGCGAGAGTTCGAAAATCCTCATATTCTCCGGAAAAATAGCGGAGATTGGTGAGACTCTTCAGGGTATTCGCATCGGAGTTGGCACTATAGTCGAAGTGCACCTGATAACCAAGGGAGAGCTTAATCAGGCCTGTAAAAACCTGCATATCCGCTTCATCAATGGTATCAGTGATAGGAAAATAAAGCGTTTCCGGGTCCTTGGCCGTGCCGTCCTCATTCATAGACTTTGCATAGTCAAACTGCCACTTCTCCGTTTGGTCGGAACCGGCCTTGCTGACTTTATGAATGGACAGGAAAGCAAGAGAGTTGTAATCCTCCCTTGTAATATCCTTCAAGCTTTTTCCGAAGGCCGTTTCTACGAAGCTTTTTACGGTTTCATCCTCCGGTACAGTCCGAAATTTCGTCGTCGTCAGAGTAACGCTTTTATGAGGCGCACGAAATGTATTGCTGACGAAAAGCATTAAGGTGATAAATAGAAGTATGCCAACGAGGGCAACCGTCTGTACTGCACTGAGTTCCTGCCTTGCCGGAGGAGTGCTTCTTTGCTGCCCCATATTGACATTATCAATATGAATGTTCTGGGTGATATTCGGCTTGCTAGGCTCGATGTAGACTTTGGTTTTACAATATTCACAGGTCACGAAGCCTTCCTTCATTCCCTCCGGAATATGCAAGGTGCCGTGACAGTTGGGACATTCCATTTTTGTAAGAGTCATTGCTTTACGCTCCTTCTTGTATTCTGACTTCTCCAGTATAGCACGGCAGTGGGGCTTTGGGCAGGGATTCTTCTTTCTTTTTGAAGGCTAATAGAAGCCTTTTTTGAAAAAATAGAGAAAGAAAAAGATGCGTTTATGTGTAGCCGGGAATGGCTCTTCCGTACGATGGAAAATCTTGATTAAATCTATTGTGCACGATATTATAAAGAGCAAAATGAGCAATAAATAAAGAGAGAAATTCAAT
>CALHIC010000077.1 GCA_938030845.1 uncultured Oribacterium sp.
GTGCTTTTCCAAGGCCTCCATGGGATCTACGGAATTCCCCTTGGACTTGGACATCTTCTGTCCGTTTTCATCCTGTACATGGCCCAGCACCAAGACATTTTCAAAGGGAGCCTTATGGAACAAAATGGTGGACTCCGCCAATAAGGAATAGAACCATCCTCTGGTCTGGTCTACCGCTTCACAGATAAACTGTGCAGGGAACTGAGCCTCGAAAAGCTCCTTATTCTCGAAGGGATAATGATGCTGGGCGTAGGGCATAGCACCGCTGTCAAACCAACAGTCAATAACCTCCGGAACTCTGGTCATTTCTCCGCCACACTTCGGACACTTACACTTTAAGTAGTCCACATAGGGCTTATGAAGCTCAATATGCTCATAGCCTACATAGTCGGAGGAATAGCCCTTATCTCCCTCAGCCTTTAATTTTGCCAAGACCTCCTGATAATTATCGGCTCTTTCCGATAATTCTTTAATGGAACCGATGGCTTCCTGTTCTCCACAGTCTTTACATTCCCAAATATTTAAGGGAGTTCCCCAGTAACGATCACGAGAAAGGCTCCAGTCCTGTACATTTTCAATCCAGTCTCCGAAGCGTCCCTTACCGATAGACTCGGGAATCCAATTTACCGTGTTATTGTTTGCAACCAGTTCATCACGAACCGCAGTCATCTTGATAAACCAGCTTTCTCTTGCATAGTAAATCAGAGGAGTGCCGCAACGCCAGCAATGGGGATAGCTGTGTTCAAATTTCGGTGCGTCAAAAAGAAGTCCCCTCTTCTCCAGGTCCTTCAATACTTCCGGATCCGCACTGATGGCGCCTTCCGCCACTTCTTTCTCTGTGGGTTTACAACGCATACCGAAGAAAGGTGTCTCCGCTGTAAGCTTTCCTTCACTATCCACAAACTTTACAAGGGCTAAATCGTTTTCTCTACCGATTCTTCCGTCATCTTCACCAAAGGCAGGAGCAATATGGACGATACCGGTACCGTCATCTGCACTGACATAATAGTCGGAAACCACGATATGGGCCTTCTTATGTTGTCTCTCCGCTTCCTTTTCAGCACCGTCATAAAGAGGCTCATAGGAAAGACCCACCAAGTCCTTACCCTTACAGGTTTCCAGGATGGAATAAGCTTCTTCTCCCTCCTTCGCCAAACCGGACAATACCGCATCCAGTCTTGCCACAGCCAGGATATAAAGATTACCGTCCGCAGCCTTTACCTTGGCATATTCCAAATCAGGGTGTACACAAAGTGCCACATTGGAGGGTAGGGTCCAGGGAGTTGTGGTCCAAGCCAGGAAATAACCCTCTTCTCCCTTGATTTTAAAGCGAACAACCGCAGAACGCTCCTTCACTTCCTTGTAACCTTGCGCTACCTCATGGGAGGAAAGGGGAGTTCCGCAACGGGGACAGTAGGGCACAACCTTAAAGCCCTTGTACAAGAGCTTCTTCTTCCAAATTTCCTTTAATGCCCACCACTCGGACTCAATAAAATCATCATGGTAAGTCACATAAGGATTATCCATATCCGCCCAGAAGCCAACCTTGTAGGAAAAATCCTCCCACATTCCCTTGTACTTCCAGACATTCTTCTTACATAAATCAATAAAGGGCGCTACCCCGTAGGATTCAATCTGCTCTTTTCCATTGATGCCGATTTCTTTCTCAATTTCCAGCTCTACAGGAAGGCCGTGGGTATCCCATCCCGCCTTTCTGGGCACCATCTTCCCCTTCATGGCATGAAATCTTGGAATCATATCCTTAAAGGCTCTGGTTTCCACATGACCAATATGCGGTTTTCCGTTGGCCGTAGGAGGACCGTCATAGAAAACATAGGAGGCATTCTCCTTCTGCTCCAGGATGGACTTTTCGAAGATTTGTTCTTTTTTCCAGAACTCTTCGACCTCTCTCTCCCTTTCCACGAATTGCATATTGCTATCTACTTTTTTAAACATGTAGTTCTCCTTCTTATTCCTTTAGTCGCCTTATTATAATGATTGGGGAAAAATAAAGCAAGAAATTGTCCCTATTCTCCTCTGCTGTACTGCGTCAACAATTGCTTCTTCATCTCATACAATTTATCGGATAAATCCACGTGTACGGCATGGGGATTGGTTAAACGTCTGCACTCCTCCCAAAGGCTTTCCTGTTCCTTCTTGCAGTGGGCTTTGATTTCCTCTACAGAAGGGCAATTATACACCAACTTGCCACCTAAGAAAATAGGTACAAGAAGCGGTCTCATCTCATAGCTTCCGCCCTTTAAGGTACTTTTCTTCCATGTATCAATGGGATCAAACAGTACCAAATCATCTGCCTCGGAAAATCTCTCCTCCTCCAGGGCAATATAATCCGCAAATACCTTTCCGCTGTCTTTTTCAATAATACGATAAATCTGCTTATTTCCGGGATTGGTAATCTTTTCGGAGTTCTCCGACAGTTTTATCTTAGGAACCCATTGTCCCTCATCCGAATATGTAGCCGCAAGCTTATATACTCCGCCAAAGCTGGGCTGACTTTCCGAGGTAATCAGATTGGTTCCCACACCCCAGCTGGTAATACAAGCTCCCTGCGCCTTTAAGGAAGCAATCAGATTCTCGTCCAAATCATTGGAAGCGGAAATTATTGCATCAGGATAGCCCGCCTCATCCAACATTTTCCTGGCCTTCTTGGAAAGGTAAGCCAAGTCTCCGGAATCTAAACGAATACCGAAGCGCTTCAGGGGAATCCCTTCTTCCTTCATGGCATCATAGCAAAGAATGGCATTCTTTACACCGCTCTTTAAGGTATCATAGGTATCTACCAATAAAATACAATTATTGGGATAGAGTCTGGCGTAAGCCTTAAATGCCTCTAATTCTGTCGGGAAGGACATAATCCAGGAGTGAGCATGGGTTCCCAACACAGGCACACGGAATTTCTGTCCCGCATAAACGTTGGAAGTACCGATGCATCCTGCAATGACCGCGGCTCTGGCACCGTATATTCCCGCATCCGGTCCCTGAGCCCTTCGTAAACCGAACTCCATTACCCCGTCTCCCTGAGCCGCATGCACCAC
>CALHIC010000078.1 GCA_938030845.1 uncultured Oribacterium sp.
CTTCTATTGATGTTTTGGCAATTCAATAATTCGGTCACAACGTTGAGCAATATTCATATCATGCGTGACCATAAGAAGCGTTTTATGATTTGCGTGAACAGAGTCTAGCAAACTATCTATGACAATAGTGGCCATGGCCTTATCAAGCGATCCAGTTGGTTCATCAGCAAGGATTAAATTACCTGGTTTTATCATTGCCCGAGCAATTGCCACCCTCTGCTTTTCTCCACCAGAAAGCTCATTTACAACCGCATCGAACTTCTCGCCAATTCCATAGCTTTCCAAAGCGGTTCTAATAAGACGCTCTTGCTCCTGCTTTGACAGTTTAGTGTATTGAAGTGCTAGTAAGAGATTTTTGCTTACTTTCCAGTCATTAATAAGAGCAAAAGATTGGAACAAATAATTAATCTCAGTGCGCCTCATAAGTGTTGCTTTTTTACTATTAATTGAAGGGTATGCTCTACCTTCAAGGCTAATTATGCCTGAATCTAAAGTCTCGAGAAGACCAATGATATTGAGTAGCGTTGATTTTCCGCATCTTCTTATTCCGCTTACAATCTTAATAATTTGTTTATCCTTGAGAGCCTTTAGCTTATTCAGATATTCTTCTCTTATAATCACCCCGGCACCTCCTCGTATTATATAGTCATACCCATTCTTTACCTGTTCTAAGGTATAGGGTATGCTGTTGAAGATGCTGTGGATTGGTCATCACCTCCTACCGCATAGACGGTTACAAAAAGGCTCCAACCACAGTCTCTTTGTCAAAATGTTAATCAGTTAGATACCGCATGACGGTTTATGTAGAACGAGGTTACATCGGCAGAGAGCCCTGTGGATCCAATACAGCGTCAAATACTTTTAAGGAGGATCATGTGTATGATCTATGTTGGTATCGATGTTGCAAAGGATAAACATGATTGCTGCATCCTAGAATCGGAAGCCGATAAACTCTATCCGGTATTCACTATCCCGAATAACAAAGCAGGTTTTGATGAGTTGTATGAGAAGATATTCACTGTGACTGATGATAAGACCAAAATAAAAGTAGGTCTTGAAGCTACCGGTCACTACTCACTCAATCTTCTCGGATCGCTCATTGATAAAGGTCTACCCACCTGTGTTATCAACCCGTTACATACAAATCTTTACAGAAAAGGTCAAAGCCTTAGAAAGACAAAAACGGATAAAGTCGACGCCCGTTCGATTGCTATGATGTTAATGACTAATAAAACTCTCAAGCCCTACTCAGACACATCATATCATAGCGAAGAACTTAAGTCATTAACTCGTTATCGTTTCGACAAGGTTCAGGAACGAGCAAAACTCAAATCTTCCGTAGCTCGTCTTGTAAACATCCTTTTTCCGGAACTGGAAAAACTCGTTCCCAGCCTTCATATGGCTTCGATGTATGCCTTGCTGTCCCAACTCCCCGGAGCCTCTTACATTACCGAATGTCATCTTACCCATCTCAAAAATCTCCTAGAAACAGCCTCTAAAGGCCATTACGGACGAGATATGGCGATTACTTTAAGAAACACCGCCAGAGACTCTATCGGCTCTGTGATACCAGCAAAATCAATGGAACTAAAGCACACCATCCATTTAATTGAGGTGATGACGGAAGAGATTGATGAAATTGAAGATTCCATCAAATCCATCATGGACACTTGTAACTCTCCGATTATGACAATCCCTGGGATTAGCTATCGTATGGGAGCTATGATCCTTGCAGAGATTGGTGACTTCACTCGATTCAACTACGCTGATCAGATACTGGCATTTGCAGGATTGTCACCTTCTACCTACCAGTCAGGTCAACTGGATTCTAGCTATTCTCATATGGAGAAACGAGGTTCTCGTTATCTAAGATATGCTTTGTTCAATGCCGCGAAATTTGTCTGCAAGTGGGATGAGAATTTCGGAGCTTACCTCTCAAAGAAGATAGGTGAAGGCAAGCACTATAATGTTGCTATCGGTCATGCAACGAAAAAACTGGTGCGTACCATATACCAAATGGAACTTACAGGCGAAGCCTACCGAAGATAATTCATTAACTTCACATCCTTTTCTGAGAGCACCTATTTAGATGCTCTATTTGTCATGCGATTTTCAAGGTACTGATTGAGGCTTAAACCTGCCTCCGGGCTATCTAAAACATCTGATGATGCCTTATTCAAAAAATCTTATTTTCCAATTGACTTTTAATAGTTAGTCTTTTTGTTTATTACTTTACTTTGTTTTTTAATACCCCTATAGGATCAATTGTAATTTCAATTTCATCCCCTTTTTTTAAGAATTGAGGTGGGTTCATTGCCATTCCTACTCCGGAAGGAGTACCTAGTGCAATTATATCACCGGGAAGTAATGTCATGCCTTCAGACAGAGATGCAATAATTTTAGGAATAGAAAAAATAAAGTCGGAGCTGGAACTTTCCTGTCTTAAATTCCCATTTACTTTTGTATAAATCGTAAATGGGAATGGCCAAGCACCTACCATTATAGATGGACCCATAGGACAAAAAGTATTTAAGCTTTTACTCTTGAACCACTGTCCTTGTTTATTTTGTAAATCTCTAGCGGTTATATCATTGATAATTGTATATCCGTAAACATGTTTTATTGCTTCTTCCTCTGAAATGTCGGTACCTTGCTTTCCAATAATAACAGCTAATTCTCCTTCATAATCTAATTTAGAGGTTATATCAACATGAGAATCAATGAGTTCATTAGGTCCGATTACAGATGTGTTGGATTTAGTAAAAAAAATAGGTGTTTCAGGAAGTGTATTTTGAAAAAGAGAAAGCTCCTTTGCATGTTTTTCAAAATTTTTTCCAACACAAAAAATATTACGTTGTGGATAAAAGGGGATTTCAATTTGAACCTGGGATACAGGGATAGGTATTACGGACTGATCCTTTTTGTTCATTTCAAGCATTTTCGCCAGATTTAAAAGGCCTTCTTCACCAAAGCGAATAAATTCTTCTATGGTTTCTGCTAAAGGAATAAAGTAGGTTTCTTCCAGCTTCAATGCAGAATAGATACCGGTTCCATCGGTTGTCATTACACCCCATTGTTTAAGTCCTTGATAGGAATAGGAAATAAGTCTTTGCATAATAATCCTCTCTTTTATTGAATAATATTGGTTAAATTATAACACAAGAAGGGCAGGTAACTTGAATGAAATTGACAATATGATAAAATGAAATATAAATAAATTTTCTTGGAGGCATAGTTATGAGCGAAATGGTAGAGTCTTCTAATTTCATTGAGGCAGAAATCAATAAAGATATTGAAAATCATGTATATGCGAATGGTAGAGTTTTAACACGCTTTCCACCGGAACCTAATGGATATTTGCATGTTGGTCATGTCAAGAGTATTTGCCTTAATTTTGGAATTGCTATGAAATATAATGGATTAACCAACATACGTTTTGATGATACTAACCCATCAAAAGAAAATGTGGAATATGTGAATGCAATTCTTGATAATGTGAAATGGTTAGGCTTTAAGTGGGAAGAGCCGGTACATTATGCATCAGATTATTTTCCACAGTTATATGAATTTGCTTGTAAATTGATTCGCATGGGTTTAGCTTATGTTGATGATCAGACAAGTGAAGAAATTAAAGAGACTCGTGGAGATTTAGAAAATCCTGGGGTAGAAAGTCCCTGGAGAAATCGTTCCATAGAAGAAAATTTAAAATTGTTTGAAGAAATGAAAAATGGCAAGTATCCGGATGGTGCTAAAGTACTTAGAGCTAAAATTGATATGGCCTCTCCTAATATAGTTATGAGAGATCCTGTGCTTTATCGTATTTTGAGAGCGACCCATCATAGAACCGGAGATACTTGGTGTATTTATCCTCTTTATGATTTTGCACATCCACTTTCTGAT
>CALHIC010000079.1 GCA_938030845.1 uncultured Oribacterium sp.
TTCTCCCAATCCTCTTGAAATGTAAAATCTTTTATCTTTAACATTTTGCTCTCCCTACAAACTGGAATTTATAGTTTTTTAATTGGATGTCTAATGACCGTCTTCCATTTTTCAGGAGCAACTTTTCTTGCATCTGAAAGATAAATCTCATGATGTAATCTATCATTGTTTATATCATTCACATATCCGTTTTGTTCAAGATATGCATCCATAATTTCAACGGTAGCTGGTTCATCATCAAAAGCACCTAAATGCATTATTTGAGCGCACAGTCCTTCCTCAATCATAAGATATTCTGCTGATGAACAATCCAGTTTTTTCTTTTTCGTGGCCACTTCAACAGCCCAGTCAAAATCTTTCTTTGTTACGAAATCCGGGAGTCTTATTACAGAAATCCAATTAAAGGTATCTTTGCTAGAATAATCAACACCATCAACACCATCAACACCATCTTGCCACCAAAAGCCCTCAAGTGGTGGCACTACATATTCAAAAAATCCTTCTATCTTATAATCGGTCTTATAACTCATCTTAAGTGTATAGGCTACGGCATACAAAACGCTTATGGCTTGCTGATATGCTCCACCTTCTTCATTCGGGTTACCTTTACCTCTTACTGCAATAAAATTTGCCTTTGGAACAGTAACTATCTCTGGTTTATTCTTAGGCATATAGAACTCTTTATATTCTTTCTTAAAATCAAATGCCATAGTCCCTCCTCAAATTCAAATTTATCTTCCTAAAAAACCAATAAACAAAGCCTGAATTGCCGATACAGCTGGAATAAATAAGAAAGGAACCTTTAGAAAATGTTCAACAACTGCCAAATGTTTCATCCAGTTATTAAATTCATAATCCTTGTGTCCTTCTGTTCCTGGGATTACAATCTTGTTCTTATACTTTCCCTGAAATAACAGACAGTCTAACAAGAAAAAATCACCTAAGTTTAATATGCTCCACTGAATATATCCCGTCCAAAACACATTCCAAAAACCGGTAATCCCTTTGTGTAAAACGCTTGCTGTCGAATAGGCAAAACAAATTCCAACAATGAAAACGGTTAATATCCTGTTTATCTTCTTCTCCTGTTTTGTCATTTGTTCGGGTGCGGCCTTTTGTATGGCCTTTGGATAAGAATTAAAAAAGAATCTTGGATTAATGAGTACCAAGGTAGCTACCGCCCCGTTAAAAATAGCCGCTATAGCAACACCGTCAAGAAACGCTTGTATTACATCCATAAAATTCCTCCTTGTAAAGTTCTAATTTAACCATATCTTGCTAAACTGATTAAAAATCAAATCTCTGTCCTCATCTAAGGCAAGCTGGTAGTTAATATCCTGAAAGGAAACAGTCTTACTAAAATGCCTTTCATCAAGCTGGCAAATGCCATTTTTTAGAAGTCTGATATAGGGCAATGTATCTTCTACGGTATAACGCTTTGGCTCTTTCTTAAGAACCGACGTTAAAAATCCTTTGCTCTCCTTAGAAACTGTCAGCTTACTATGGTCTTTCTCCTGTAGCCTTCTTTTTAATGCCCTTTTGTTTTTCTTTAAAATGATTGTTTGCAATCTTCTTTTGTTCTGCAAGGTAAACCTCCTTTCTCACTCTTTTCCCCGGCTGATAAAACTTATGAAGATATATAAGCTTAAAATACTGTTCGAAAACCAAGCCGTCTTTTTCAAAAAGCGTAATAAAAAATACCGGAAGGGTGGCGGTAATCAAAAACAGGACGGCAATATCGTTTGGCACCAGTTTCCGTACAAAGATATAAGCTGAAAAGCCTAACAACCCTGCAATGGAAAAGCCGATAAGCTGTCTTTTCGTAAGATTAAAGGCAACTTTTGTTTTCACTCTCTTTAAATCCTTTGGAATCGGTACATACGCCATGGCTTAGATCCTCTCTTCTCTTTCCTTGGATAATTCTTCCATATGCTCATATACTGTTCCAATTTCTTCCTGAATTCTTGCAATATCTCCTTCCGTCCTTCTATTCTGTCTTTCCTGCGTTAGCTGGAGATTATTTTGAGAAGCAATTAGACTCTCATTCACCTCCTCTAAATCTTCCAGTCTTTGATTTAGGCTAAGCCATTTGATAACTGCCAAACTTGCCAAAACCATTGTTCCTACTAAAATTCCAGTTTTTCTTTTGTTCATCTTCTTCCCTCTCTTTCCCTAATGTGCATTTAGTACACTCTTTGCTAGTGATCCACTCTTTAGCATCATGAGTCCAAGTAAAACTGCATAGCAAAGAATCATCATCGTGCTTTTGTGCATATCCGTGATTTCTATTGTTTTTACCAGTACTGCGTATATTCCAAGGCAAACCATGATAAAGAGTCCTTGTAGTCCCAAGGCAAACAAGCCTTTAATGTAGTTCGTTCCAATCTGTCCCCATTCCTTATTTCCCATAGTGGCAAAGGGAATTGCCGAGACAGAAGCATAAACATAGATTTCAAACATTCTTCCGTAGACAATCACCATGACTAGGATAGAGATTGCCTGCATGGCAACTTTGATTAAGGAGATTTCAAAAAGAATCGTTATAAGCTCCCCTAAGGTTTTTCCCTTTATGGAATCCACCATAGCGATAATTTCATCTCCTGATACAACAGCAGTTGTATTGATGACTCCTGCCGCCTTATTGACCATGTTTTGAGCCACATCAAAGACTGCCATGGAAAACTCAAAGGAATGAGACACTAACCAAACAGCAATCCACATCTTGATAATGTATTTGAAAAACTCAAAAGTATCGGTATCCTGCATATTATTTTTCTGCATAACCATGTTGATAAGTTCAATACATAGGATTGCTGTTATGATTAGCCCGGCTATCGGAATAATGACGGTATCGTTAATGCTTTTAATGAATTGAAACACATCACTATTCCAGCCCATTGGCGTTTGTCCTACATCTGTTGCCACTGACCCAACCTTATCGTTTAGATCAAGGAACATAGACTCTAAGTTTGCTTGGATACTGCCCAGTAGAAGCTCTCTGAAAAACTCTTCTATCTTGTCTAATATCTCAAACATACTCTCTCCTTTTACTTAATCACATTGGCAAGAAGCGGAATTAGCTTTAATCCGATAAGGGCAATGCCCCCCCTACCATAAGCTGCTTAATGCCTTGGTATTTTACTGATGTGCGATAAAGAAGTAATAGAAGTGTAAAAAATTTTGCCGTTCCTATCCGGCACTCGCGCGTTGTGTCGGATAGGTCGGGCGGTTATTCTGGCAAGTCAATCTTGCCGACAAAGCTGTAATAAATCTCAATGTCCTGCCTGCGGGTTCCGTTCTCGTCATAGCTGCACTCATGCACGACGATTTTCTCAATCATTTCCCGCAAGAGGGTAGGGGTCAATTCCTCAAAGGCAAGGTGCTTTCGGACGATACCCATAAACTTTTCCGCATTGACGGTGGCGGCCTGCGACTTGGAGAGTTCTTCCTGCAAAGCGGCGGCGCGGTCTTTCAGTTCCCGCTGTTCCTGCTCATAGTCTGCCGACAGTTCCATGAAACGCTCGTCGCTGATTTTGCCGTTCACATTGTCCTCATACAGCCGCTTGATAATGCGGCTCACTTCGGCAATGCGCTCCTGCGCCTGTTCAAGCTGCTTCGTGGCTGCGGCGGTCTTTCTCTTGCCGCCGATCTCGTTCTGCTGGATAAGCAGCTTCACAAAGCGGCTCTCATGCTTGGCGGCGTATTCGGTCACTTGCCGGAGATTGGAGAGGACGCCGGCGGTCAACAGGTCGGTGCGGATAAAGTGCGCCGTACAGTCGCGGGTGC
>CALHIC010000080.1 GCA_938030845.1 uncultured Oribacterium sp.
CAACAAAGAGCTGGTGCTTTCCTTGGTTATATAAATCTAAGCTCATTGCAGACTGCACATACCAGTCTGTTCCATAGATGGTGAGCGGTGCAAAGTAACGAATACGGTGACTGTCCTGAACGTGGAAGATACTCTCTCCGTCAAACTTGCTCTGGATGTCATTCTTAAAGGTCTCTTCTCCAACATATTCTGCAAGATTCTTTCCTACCGCATCAGGATTGGAGCTGTAAACGAACTTACCGTCCTTGTTGATAACATCAAAGAAGGTCTTAGCACCTTCTCCGGACTTATCTTTTCCCAGAGAATCAAACATCTTAACATTTAAGTCTACTACTACCGTTCCCATAAACTGGTCGTTATGAAGGATAGGTACAACCAATACAAAAATTGTCTCTCCGGTAATAGAGGATACAAAGGGATCTACAACATGACTGACTTTTTCCTGAGAAGCTTTGGTATAATATTCTTCCGCTCCGTTTCCATAGAATTTGTAGTCCAGGAACTTGTAGAAACGCTTGTTCTCATCTCCGTTATCTCTTCCTAAATACATAGCGTATTCCGGCTCACCCTGCTGGAACGCATTTGGCTCGAAGAAAACGCCCGCACCCATAATGTGTTCATCATGACGAATCATTTCCCAAACAGAATCCAGTAAATATTTTTCTTCAAAGGATCTTCTTTCACTTAAGTGAACGGTGTCTTTTAAAAGACTGGGAACTGTTGCCGCACCGTTATCGGTTTCGTTATACATTTCATCCAAGTGCTCGCTGATTGCCCTTGCAGCGTTCTCCGCTAAAGTAATGGACTTTCTGGCTTTTTCCACATTCATCGCTGTAGTGGACAGTAAGTAATCCTGATTAATCTTATCAAAGGATTTTCCTACCGCCTTCAGCAGAACAATGTTCGCCAGCACAAAGACTACCAACATGGATACGCAGACCAATGCAGAAATTCTTCCTGCCAGGCTGCTTCTCTTTCCAGTTCTTACAGCCTTCTTCTGTCCCGGTTTTACTCCCGGAGCTTTCTTAAAAGCCTTGGAGCCCGGCTTTTCCTGACTCCCGCCTGCCTGTGTCTTAACAGCAGCTTCCTTTGGGCTTAACCCGTTTTCCTGTGTGTTTTCCATTCTTCCTCCTTGAAATTGTCATTCCTCTATCTCAGGAAAATTTTCGTGAAATGGTAGGAGTTACTCTCCTCCATGATTCCGCTTTAATCAATATCGTCAGTTTGGAAGAATGTATTAGTGAATTTACGGAAATTGTGCTCTAATGCATTTTTACTAGTCTACCTTCTCTCCGCAGGCTTCGGCGTAGGCTTTCAGGGCTTCTTTTTGTTTCTTGTTTAATTTCTTCGGGGTTTCTACTACTAAGGTTACGTAGTGGTCTCCTCTAACGTTGGGGTTCTGTAAGGATGGAACACCCTTACCCCGTAGTCTGGTTCTGGTATCGGACTGGGTTCCGGGAGCAATCTTTAACTCCACCGGTCCATCCACTGTCTTCACGATGGTACTTCCGCCCAGGGTTGCCTTGGGGAAGCTGATGGCTTCTGTTGAGTAAATATTTACGCCCTGTCTCTTAAAGAAGGGGTGATCGCTAACGGATACCTCTACCAGTAAGTCTCCTCTGGGACCGCCGTTTCTTCCCGGATCTCCGCCTCCGGACTTACGAATGGCCTGTCCATCATCAATTCCCGCAGGAATAGCGATTTCCATGCTCTTCTCCGTGTTGATGTAACCTTCTCCACGGCAATCCGGACATTTTTCCTTAACCACTGTTCCCTCTCCGTGACACTCAGGACAGGTGGTTACCTGCTGAATGGTACCGAAGATGCTTTGCTGGGTCATTCTTACCTGACCTGCACCGTTACAACGGGGACAGGTCTGTCTTTCCGTTCCCGGCTTTGCTCCGGAACCGTTACAGGTCTTACAGGTATCTTTATAGCGAATCTTAATGGTCTTCTTTACACCCTTAATAGCCTCATCAAAGGAAATACGAAGTCCTACACGAATATTGGCTCCCTTTTCCGGCATATTGGATCTTCTTCTGGAAGAACCGTAGGAGGAACCGAAGCCTCCCCCGAAAAACTCGGAGAAAATATCTCCCATATCCATGCCGCTGAAATCAAAACCGCCGAAGCCGGAGCTTGCTCCAGCTGCGGAATTCGGATCAAAGGCCGCATGGCCATAGGTATCATAGGCCTTTCTCTTCTCCGGATCGGACAATACCGCATAGGCTTCCGAAGCTTCCCGGAATTTCTCTGCGGCACTTTCATCTCCGGGATTAGAGTCCGGATGGTACTGCTTTGCCAACTTTCGATAGGCTCTTTTAATGGCACTATCATCGGCATTTTTCTCTACCCCCAGCACCTCATAATAATCACGCTTTTCTGCCATATATTTTCCTCTCCTTTAAATCCCAGGAAAAGACAGGCTTAAGCCTGTCTTCTCCGGAAAATTTTTCGAATTACACTTCCTTAAAGTCTCCGTCGACTACATTGTCGTCAGCGTTACCGCTCTGGCCTTCAGAAGCTGCTGCACCTGCATCTGCCGCTCCGGCACCGGCTGCCCCTGCTGCCTGAGCCTGCTCATACACCTTGGTGAAAAGTGCCTGAGAGGACTGCATCAGCTTCTCCTGGGCTGCCTTAATCTGCTCTGCACCGTCCTTGGTAATTCCCTCCAAAGGATTGGCTGCAAGGACATCCTCTAAAGCCTTTAAGTCAGCTTCTACGGTTGCCTTATCGCTGTCGGAAATCTTATCTCCCACGTCGGTAAGAGCCTTCTTGGTCTGGAATACGATGGAATCCGCTCCGTTTCTTACTTCGATAGCTTCCTTCTTCTCCTTATCCGCTGCTTCGAACTGTGCAGCTTCATTTACCGCCTTATCAATATCCTCCTTGGACATGTTGGATCCGGAGGTAATGGTGATGTGCTGCTCCTTACCGGTTCCCTTATCCTTAGCGGAAACATTTACGATACCGTTGGCATCAATGTCGAAGGTAACTTCGATCTGAGGAACACCACGCTGTGCCGGTAAGATACCGTCCAGTCTGAACTGTCCTAAGGTCTTGTTATCTCTTGCAAACTCTCTTTCACCCTGTACAACATGGATGTCTACCGCAGTCTGATTATCTGCCGCTGTAGAGAATACCTGAGAAGCTCTGGTAGGAATGGTTGTATTTCTCTTGATAAGAGGAGTAGCCACTCCGCCTAAAGTCTCGATAGAAAGAGTTAACGGTGTTACGTCCAGAAGAAGAACATCGCTTGCTCCAGCCTCTCCGCTCATCTTACCACCCTGTACCGCTGCACCAAGGGCAACACACTCATCAGGGTTCAAGTTCTTGGAAGGCTCTTTTCCGGTAAGCTGCTTTACCTTTTCCTGTACTACAGGCATTCTGGTGGAACCACCAACCAAGAGTACCTTTCCAAGGTCAGAATTGCTCAGTCCTGCATCCTTCATAGAGTTCTGTACAGGAACTGCTGTTCTCTCTGTTAAATCAGAGGTGATTTCCTCAAACTTTGCTCTGCTAAGCTTCATATCCAAGTGCTTTGGACCTTCTGCTGTAGCTGTAATGAAAGGCAGGTTGATATCTGTAGTGGTTGCGGAGGAAAGCTCCTTCTTTGCCTTCTCAGCCGCTTCCTTCAAACGCTGTAAAGCCATCTTATCCTGAGAAAGGTCTACACCCTCTGCAGCCTTAAACTCGTCTACCAACCACTTGGTAATACGATCGTCATAGTCATCACCACCTAAATGGGTATCACCGTTGGTGGACAATACTTCGATTACGCCGTCTCC
>CALHIC010000081.1 GCA_938030845.1 uncultured Oribacterium sp.
TTCTGTAAG
The DNA here is from genome assembly GCA_938030845.1 of uncultured Oribacterium sp. Taxonomy (GTDB): domain Bacteria; phylum Bacillota; class Clostridia; order Lachnospirales; family Lachnospiraceae; genus Oribacterium. Next base: position 10 of record CALHIC010000081.1, read on the forward strand.
GGAGAGGGCTGGATTGAGATTTTGGGCTGCGGCATGGTACATCCCAAGGTTTTGGAGAGTTGTGGCATCGATTCCAAGGAATACAGCGGTTTCGCCTTCGGTGTGGGCTTGGAGAGAATTGCCCTTTTGAAGTATGAAATCGATGATATGCGTCTTTTGTATGAAAATGACCTGCGTTTTCTGGAGCAGTTTTAAGAGTTAGGGGGAAAATATGAATACATCCATGAATTGGCTGAGAGCCTATGTTCCGGGACTTTCCGTAAGCGGACAGGAATTCCGGGATGCCATGACATTGGCAGGAAATAAGGTAGAAACCATGGAGGATTTGGGGGAGAATCTGGAAAAGATTGTTACCGGAAAGATTCTTTCTTTGGAGAAGCATCCGGATGCGGACAAGCTCTCCATTTGCCAGGTAGATATCGGAAACGAGCAGATTCAGATTGTTACCGGTGCTCAGAATATGAAGCAGGGAGACGTGGTTCCCGTGGTTTTGGACGGGGGTAAGGTTAAAGTTGCCCATGACGGCAGTAAGCCCAAGGAAGGCGTGGAAATTCGTGCCGGAAAGCTAAGGGGCGTTCCCTCCAACGGTATGATGTGCTCCATTGAAGAGCTTGGCGGAGAAAAGAACCTGTTTCCGGAAGCACCGGAGAGCGGTTTATACATTTTCCCGGAAGGAACTCCGGTGGGAGTGGATGCGGTAGAGCTTTTAGGTCTACGAGATGTTTTGCACGAGTATGAGATTACTTCTAACCGTGTGGATTGCTTCTCCGTACTTGGTTTGGCAAGGGAGGCGGCGGCAACCTTTAAGCAGGCCCTTCAGTATCCAAAGATTGAAAAGCTTGGCAATCAGGAGGATGTTTCTTCTTATTTGTCCGTGGAGTTAAAGTCTCCGGAGCTTTGCAAACGCTATACTGCAAGACTGATTAAAAATGTGCATTTTGCTCCTTCACCCCTATGGATGCAGATTCGTCTTCGCACCGCAGGAATTCGTCCGATTAATAACTTCGTAGATATCACAAACTATGTGATGCTGGAGCTGGGACAGCCCATGCATGCCTTTGACTACGACACTATCAAGGGACATAAGATTATTGTGGAAAGAGCCAAGGAAGGGGAAAGCTTCACTACGCTGGACGGCGTAGAACACGAGCTTAGCGACAGCATCCTCTGCATTAAGGACGGGGAAAGAAGTATTGCCTTAGGAGGAATCATGGGAGGAGAGAATTCCATGATTACCGATCAGGTGAAAAATGTGGTATTGGAGGCGGCTTGCTTTGACGGCACCAATATTCGTCTTT
>CALHIC010000082.1 GCA_938030845.1 uncultured Oribacterium sp.
TTAGACTGTATGAAAGTATTGAGAAGAATGGAGGAATTCTCAGTGAGTATCCTTTACATTCCCCTCCTTTGCCCCATCATTTTGTGGAAAGAAACCGCCTGATTTCAGGGCTTTCCGATGTGCTCCTGGTGGTGGAAGCGAAGGAAAAGTCCGGTACTTTTATTACCGTAGATCGTGCATTGGAACAGGGAAAGCAGGTATTTGCCGTTCCCGGAAGAATAGTGGATCGTTTATCCCAAGGCTGTAACAGATTAATTCGGGACGGTGCATCGGTGTGTACCTCTGCCGGAGACATATTATCCTACTTTTCTTTAGAAGCGGAAAAGGAGGAAAGCAAAGAAGATGAGATTAAAAATTTTCCAAAGGAAAAACGAAGGATTTATCTTGCTTTGGGCTTTGAAAGTAAGCATTTTCAAAGGCTTCAAGAGGAATTAAAGCTTCCGAATTACATGCTGCATCGCTATCTTATTGAGCTGGAAGTGGAAGGTTATTGTGAATGTGTACAAGCTGCATATTATAGAAGAAAAAACCGGAACAGTTACTTTAACTAGAAACTTAATTTCCTATAAAAATTATCATGATTTATGTTTCTGCTTTGTTCACTGCTTCATCGAAATACTTGGAAGTGCCAAAAGTAAATCTCTGATTATTTCTTGCGCTTTTCTTATAAAAGTATCAAATTCTACCGATAAAGCTCTGAATTAGCTAAATTTCATGGAATCCGACTTGCTTTTTTTTTAGGATTCGTTTATAGTGTCCACGAATTTTTAGGAAAGCAGCTTTGCATTATTTTTTAATAATAAATTTTATCTTTAATAGCTTTTAAACATGAAGTAAGAGTGCTTTGTCTTACTCAAATAGAAAGGCAAGGGCGCTTATTCATGCTATAGATAAAGGAAGTGTTCTTTCGCTTTACAGCAAGTTATACCGGAACAGGAAAGGATAAGGAATGGCAAATAATCTCATTATTGTGGAGTCACCCGCCAAGGTAAAAACCATCAGTAAGTTTTTAGGAAAGTCCTATACCATTGATGCAACTATGGGACATTTAATTGATATGCCCAAAAGTTCCCTTGGAGTTGATGTGGAAAATGACTATGAGCCAAAGTACATTACCATTCGCGGAAAAGGGGAACTGCTGAGCAAGTTGAAAAAGGAAGCCAAAAAGGCGGATAAAATTTATCTGGCAACTGACCCGGATCGTGAAGGAGAGGCAATCAGCTGGCATTTGCAAAGAGAGCTAAATAAGGATGAGAAAAATGCAGCGAAAATCTCCCGCATAAGCTTTAACGAAATCACCAAGAATGCAGTGCAGAATGCCATTAAGAACCCCAGAGAAATCGATATGGATTTAGTCAATGCGCAGCAGGCCAGAAGAGTCATGGATCGCTTGGTGGGTTATACCATCAGTCCCTTGCTTTGGCAGAAGATTCGTAAAGGATTATCTGCGGGAAGAGTGCAGTCCGTAGCTCTAAAGATGATTTGCGACAGAGAGGCGGAGATTAATGCCTTTGAGCCGGAAGAGTATTGGAGCCTTAGCGCTACCCTTGCTGTAGGCAAGAAAGAGGTAGAGGCGGTATTTTACGGAAAGGACAAAAAGCTTCCTTTGTCTAAGGAAGAGGATGTTCTTGCTGTTATTTCCGAAATCGGAAAAGAAAAACTAAAGCTCATCGAGAAAAAGAAGGGGGAAAGAAGAAAGAAGGCGCCCCTTCCTTTTACCACCTCTACTTTACAGCAGGAAGCGGCAAAGCTTCTTTCCTTCCCCACCCAAAAGACTATGCGAATAGCTCAGTCTTTGTATGAGGGCGTGAATGTAAAGGGAAGAGGAGTGGTTGGTTTAATTACCTACCTTCGTACGGACTCCACCAGAATTTCTGAAGAAGCCCATGCTGCGGTATTGGAAAAGATCGGACAGGAGTACGGTCCCGAGTACTGTCAGAAGACTCAGACCGAAGATAAGAAGGAAGGGAAGATTCAGGATGCTCACGAGGCTATCCGTCCCAGCTACCTGGAGATTACCCCCTTCGAGGCAAAGGAAAGTCTTGGAAAGGATGAGTACCGTTTATATCAGTTGATTTATAAGCGCTTTGTGGCTTCCAGGATGGAAGCGGCTGTTTATGAAACGGAAACGGTCAAATTTCAGGCAAAGGACTACATTTTCACCTTAAACGGTAGCCGTCTGCGTTTTGACGGATTCCTTGCCGTATATATGTCTGAGGAAGATAAGGCGGAGAAAAATGTCACTCTCCCAGAGATGAAGGAGGGCGACTCCTTTAAGGTGGAAAAATGGAATAAGGAGCAGCATTTTACCCAGGCGCCTCCTCATTATACCGAGGCTTCTTTGGTTAAGGCCTTGGAGGAGGGTGGGATTGGAAGACCATCTACCTACGCACCTACCATTGGAACCCTTCTTTTGCGTCGTTATATTACCAAAGAGAAGAAGAACATTTTCGTTACCGAATTGGGAAATGCGGTAAATGAAATGATGTCCAAGAATTTTCCTACCATCGTAGACAAGGGCTTTACAGCAAATCTTGAGTCTTTACTGGACTCTGTCAGTGTGGGACAGACTTCCTGGAAAACCATTGTGGAAAACTTCTACCCGGATCTTTCCCAGGCTGTAGAAAAGGCTAAAGAAGAGGTGGAGAAGGTCAAGATCAACGAGGAAGAAACGGATGTTGTCTGTGATAAGTGCGGTAGAAAGATGGTCATTAAGTATGGCCCTCACGGAAAATTCCTGGCTTGTCCCGGCTTTCCGGACTGTAAAAATACTAAGCCCTACGTGGAATACGCCGGTTTCCTTTGCCCGACCTGCGGTGCGGAGTGCGTAAAGAAGAGAAGTAAGAAGGGTAGAATTTTCTATTCTTGCTCCCGTTATCCGGAATGTGACTACATGACCTGGCAGAAGCCAAAGGATGCAGTGACCGGAGAGAAAAAAGAAGGGGAGATTATGGCGTAAGCCGGAAATATTAAGTTTGTTACAAAGAGAATATTGTTCTTGTGATAATGAGTTTTATCTCATATAATAAATGGACGAGGTAGTAACAATGAAATTCACTGTGGAGTTTTATGAGAAAGAAAATGGTGAAATTCCGGTAATAAACTTTATAGATTCCTTAGAACCTAAAATGGGAGCAAAGGTATTATCTTTAATTGAAATACTAGAAGAGAAGGGTAATCAGTTGAGACTGCCTTATAGTGAATGTCTTGAGGATGGGATTTTTGAATTACGATGTAAGTTTGGTTCAGATATTACACGTACTCTGTATTTCTTCTATGAAGGAGCGAATATTATTTTGACGAATGGTTTTGTCAAGAAAACTCAAAAAACTCCTGCACAGGAAATAAAACTTGCAAAACTAAGGAGAGCTGACTATTTGTCACGAAAGGGAAAGTTGAAATGAAGCTTCAAGAGTATAAACAGAATAAAATGCGAGATTCTGAATTTGCAAAAGCCTATGAAGAAGTACAGCCGGAAATGAATATTATTCGAGCTATTATTGATGCTCGAATAGCGAAGAATATGACACAAAAAGATTTATCTAACAAAACCGGCATTAATCAATCGGAGATTAGCAAGTTAGAGAATGGCACTAGAAATCCTTCTATAAAGCTATTACAAAGATTGGCGGAAGGAATGGATATGGTGTTAGATGTATCTTTTAAAGAGAAAACTTTATCTAAGCCTTAAATCATTTAGAAATCTTTTAGTTGAAATTCTTTTGGTTGAAATTCTTTTTCTTGACGAAAAAAAACGATGGTGATATACTACTTTCGTTTGCAGAAGTGGCGGAATGGCAGACGCGCACGGTTCAGGTCCGTGTGAGGTAACACTCATGTGGGTTCAACTCCCATCTTCTGCAGGAAAGATAAGACTTGGAATAAGGGATACTTTGTTCTAAGTCTTTTTTTGTACAAAGTTTAGTTGTGAAATATAGCAAAAAACAAAGATTTATATTAAAACCGAAACACATTATCTAAAGAGGAGTTTGTAACATGCTGAAGATTTCCAATTGTGAGCTTATGGCAATATTCTATATGATGGTTCTGCTGGTAATAGTTATTATATCTGCCATTATTGCTTTTAAGAATTTGTTGAAACGAGAAAGGAAATATGATGTTTTCATGATTGAGAATAATGAATTGACGGTTCTGTCGGGAATACCGGTAAGATATCGCCTTAGTGATATCGAAATGGTTGTATTTTCAAAGACAGTAAGTCGCGGAAATTATGGGGGAAGAATGAGAATATTGAAAAAGGGAGGTCTCCTGGGACGTATTTTTTTGTTCGATGCAAGTGCCTACCATAAAAAATTTGCTTTCAGCAGTACATGCGAAGAGATAGACTTTATTACGGAAGATTTGATGAAACAACTTAGAGAACACGGCATTAAGTGCATAAAGAAACAGTAATGAGGATGGAAAGAAAAAAGAACGGAAAAAGATTTATAGACGATAAAAAAGCCGGAGTTTATGCTGTTTCTGCATAAATCCCGACTTTTTTCTTTAGCGCAGAGGGTGGGGTTCGAACCCACGTG
>CALHIC010000083.1 GCA_938030845.1 uncultured Oribacterium sp.
TGGTTTGTACCATGATGGGACTTGGTGTAATGGAGGAAAATGATCCCCTGTTCTTCGGTATGGTGGGGAATAACGGAAAACCGTACGGAAATAAGGCTATGAATCATGCAGACCTTATCATTATGATGGGAGCCAGAGTAGCAGACCGTTCCATTAGTCAGCCGGACTTAATTACAGATAATAAGACCTTGATTCACATCGACGTGGATCCCGCGGAAATCGGAAAGAATGCAGGACCGGAGATTCCATTGGTGGGAGATATTGCCAGCGTGTTGGATGCCTGCCTGGAGGAAGAGGGAGAATTTCATTATTCCGCCTGGATTTCCGAATTGGAGAATATTAAGGGAGAAATTCAAAAAGTTCTTCAGAAGAAGAAAGAAGAGGGAATGGCTAAAAATCATTTGGTTCATCCCGAATATTTCCTGGAAGAGCTGAATAAGCAGTTGAATCAGGACGCGGTTTATGTGGCTGATGTAGGACAGAATCAGCTGTGGTCCTGTGCCAATTATCAAATGAAAGAGGGGCACTTCCTTACTTCAGGCGGTATGGGTACGATGGGATATTCTACGCCGGCAGCTATCGGTGCTTACCTGGCCGATTCGAAGAAGCAGGTGGTGGCAGTTATGGGAGACGGTTCCTTCCAGATGAGCATGATGGAATTGGCTACCATGAAACAATATAATATCCCCATTAAGCTGATTGTCTTCCATAATGGAGTATTGGGCTTGGTTCACCAATATCAGCACAAAACCTATCATGACCGTTTCACCATGGTGGATCTTACAGGAAATCCCGACCTTTCCATTTTGGCTAAGGCCTACGGACTTTCCTATGATGCCATTTCAAAAAATGAGGAAGTTTCTTCTAAGATCACTGCGTTCCTTAGCAAGAAGGAAGGCGGAATTTTAGAAGTGTATATTGACAGTCATGAGGTAGTGTGATGAAAAAAATATATTCTATTTTGGTGGAAAACCAGTCCGGTGTTTTGGCAAAGGTTGCAGGATTGTTCTGGAGAAGATGCTTTAATATCGATTCCTTGACTGTAGGAGAAACTGAGGATCATTCCGTTTCCAACATGGTGATTGTCTCCAGCGGCGAGAAAAAAACACTGGAACAGGTAGAAAAGCAGCTGAATAAAAAGCTGGATATTATTAAGGTTCGTACCTTTACGGAAACCCAGGGGATTACCAGAGAATTGCTTTTGGTAAAGCTCCGTTATAATCGGGAAAACCGAAAGGATATTATGGAAAACTGTCAGATTCTGGGGGCTAAGATTCTGGAGCTTAGTAAGAATCAGATGGTGATTGAAATGTGTGATACTCCGGAAAGAATCCAGATGTTTCTTGACACTTTAAAGACAGTGAGCATTTTGGAATGTGCCAGAACCGGAACCTTGGCGATGTTAAAGCTGTCGGAAGGAAATGCCTAAGAGGAGAAGAGGCAGAAATTCCGGATTATAAGAAAAAAATAATAATTTTTCCATAGAACAGGGAGAAAAATAGGAAGAAAATAAAAAAGAAGCCATAGAGTATTTCTTGAATTTTCACAAAAGATTTGCGATAATATCAAAGATGTTCAATTGTTTTCCACAGAAAAGGAGATGTACAATGAAAAACGTATCAACAACAAATGCACCGGCAGCTATCGGACCTTATTCTCAGGGCTATGTTGTAGGAAATTTAGTATTTGCTTCCGGACAGATTCCTGTAGATTCTGCTACAGGAGAGATTGCAGGACCGGACATCGCAGCACAGGCTGAGCAGAGCTGCAAGAATGTTAAGGCTGTAATCGAGGCAGGCGGAAGTGATATTTCCAAGGTTTTCAAGACCACTTGTTTCCTTGCTGATATGGCTGATTTTGCTACCTTTAACAGCATTTATGAGAAGTACTTTACTTCCAAGCCGGCACGTTCTTGCGTGGCAGTAAAGACCTTACCAAAGAATGTTCTTTGCGAAATCGAGGCTATTGCGGAGATCTAATATGAAATTTTATTCCTATGAATATTTATTAAGTAGGATAGAAGTGACCAACTGGCTGCAAATCACCTTTGCAGCCATTTCGGCACTTCTATTGTTGTTTGCACTTATTATGTCTTTTCGAGACAAAAAAACCACTAAGTATAGAGAGTTATCCTTAATTGCTTTACTTTTGGTGCTTGTGACAATTTCTGTACATATTAATAACTATCAAAGTCATAAAAGAATTGATGATCAATACAGCACTGCTCTAAGAGTGATTGAGCAGGTAGCTGTTCTATTGGAGGAAGATAAAACGGACTTGTATATCAATACCCAGGCTGCAAGAGATGGAGCGATTATTAAGACCAAAGAAGATCAGTTTTACCGTATTATTTCTGTGGATGAAAACGTACTTTTGGAAAAAATGGATGTGTATAATCCTCAGATAGAAATTGTGGATGTGGAGAAGTAGAAAATAGTATCTTAAAGTATTAAGCAGAATTAAAGGGTCATAAGGTCTTGATGTAATTTTGAGGAGAAGTAGATGATTGTGTCTTATATAAATATTGCCATTAAATTGGCAATGGGACTTTTGTCCATTGTAATGGTCATAAATTATACCGGAAAAGGAAATTTAGCTCCTTCTTCTGCCAGCGACCAAGTACAGAATTACGTTCTTGGTGGCATTATCGGTGGTGTGATATATAATGAGAACATAGGGCTTTTACAATATTTTATTATTTTATTGATTTGGGTTTGCCTTGTTTTGAGCTTAAGATGGCTAAAAACCAATAGTGCCTTTTTCAAAAAAGCCATAGATGGGGAGCCGAGTTTGTTGATTAGCAGAGGGAAACTGGATACAGAGGCTTGTAGAAAGGCAGGGCTTACTGCTCACGAAATTATGTTTAAGTTACGAAGCAATAATATCTATAGTATTCGAAACGTTAAGCAAGCGGTACTGGAGCAGAACGGACAGCTAATTGTAGTAATGTCGGGGGAAGAAAACCCAAGATACCCTCTGGTTACGGATGGAACAATTCAGGTTCAGGCTTTGGATAGTATTGATAAGACAGAGGAATGGCTTTTGGAAAGACTAAAGGAACAGGGAGTAGAATCGATTTCTGATGTATTTTTAGCTGAATACGAAAATGGAAATCTGAACATTGTCCTTTATTAATAAAAAAATAAGGAGGAGATTATGAGGTGTAAAGTTTGCGGTACGGAAGTAAAAGAAAATCAACGGTTTTGTCCTACCTGTGGCTTATTGATTGACCTTTCTTTCTCCCCCTTTCAAAACATTGAAGTTCAGCCGGAGCCGGAGAAGGATGAAGAACCTGAATTTTTAAAACAACAGATGCTGGCACAGGAAGAGGCGGAGAGCGAGGAAGAGTCTGTGGAAAATCTTCCTTTGAAGAAAAATGTTGATGAATTCCTGGAGGAACAAAAAGAGGCCGGAGAGTTGGAATATGCACCGGAGGAAGAGCCTATTCAGGAAAATTCTGTTCAGGATAATTTGGAAAAAGATATACCTGAACAGGAAAAGCTTGAGCAGAGCTTGTCTACACAGGAGTTTTTGTCTCAAGAAGAACTTTCACAGGAAGAACTCTCACAGGAAGAAGTTTTAGAGGAAGATGTTTCACAGAAAGAACTTGAGGAGAAAGCTGTACAAGCAGAGGCTGTAAAGGAGTCTGTAGCTTCGGAAGAGAAAGAAGAAACCGATACAGCCGCTCTTTCAAAAGAACAGGAAGAAACCGGTACCGATACACTTTCAGGGGAAAAGGAAGAAACCGATACAGCTGCTCTTTCAAAAGAGCAGGAAGAAATCGATAGAGATGCTCTTTCAGAGGAACAGGAAGAAGCCAGCTTCATTGAAGCCTTTTTCCGGGAGAAGGAAGAGCATGGGGAAGAAGAGTCTCAGCCGGAAGAAACTCAGGTACAGGAATCTATACAAGAGGAAGCGGAACAAGAAGGACTGAAAGAAGAGACATCGGAACAAGAAATATCGGCACAAGAGGAAGCCGGAATACAAGAATTTGTACCGGAGGTATTTACTGAGGAAGATTCTAAAGAAGATTCTCATGGAGATGAGCTTCAGGAGAAAGAGCCTCAAAAGGATGAGTCTCAAGAGGATGAGCCTCAAGAGGATGAATCTCAAGAGGATGAGTCTCAAGAAGATGAGTCTCAAGAAGATGAGCTTCAAGAGAAAGACCCTCAAGAGGAAGAGTCTCAAGAGGAGGAAGGTCCTTTAGAAGACGAGTCCATTACCCTTATTGAAAGAGGACTTTTCCGGGAAGAAGTGCAGGAAGATGAAGAAGAGCCGGAGGAGAAAATCCTTTCCTTACAGGAAAAACGTAAGGAAATGGAGGAAAAGCTGGCTTTTGAGGGGGAAATTCCTGATGATCCTGATGATTTCCAGGATAAGGCAGCCATTCCTCCAACCTCAGTGGGAGAATGGAAAAAGGGCTGGCAGAAATGGAAGAAGGCAGCTCCTTTAGCAATTATTCCCGTTTTGGGCATTGCATATATTTGTTATCAAAACTTGCCTGCTACCCAATATGATAACTTACTGAAGAAGGG
>CALHIC010000084.1 GCA_938030845.1 uncultured Oribacterium sp.
ATCGTCAGGTTTTCTCCCCCAGCAGGGATCCCAAGTAAAATAAACGCCCTGATTCACATCTGCCGTTCCATGCTTTAAAGTAAAATTGGTTTCTTTAACCTCCGTTTCCACATGAACGGAAAGGGTTTTGTCCTCTTCTGCGTCAAGACTACTGTCGCTATGATCAATCTTCATGCTTACCGGAAAAGTGTTATCAAAAACACCTTTTTCCTGGCCGTTAATCTGCTGATGCGTTACAGCAAGCATGGTCGGTGTCAAGTTATAAGCAATATCCGCCTTAAAGGTTAAACCGCCGGTAAGCTCTCTAAAATTTGCCAGGCGGAAGTACTCTTCGGTTCTTCCTCCACCAATATCCTTCTGAATAATCGTATAGTTAAAACTACTTTGTGGATTGGTATTTGGCGCCTTAGGTACTCCGGTGGTAATCGCCGGCTGTAACTTATGCTGGTTATTATTCTTTTTCTCATACACGGATATCCTATCCGGCTCAGCGCTGTCCCAGCCCTTAAAAATACGGGCAGGAATTTCCATGATTACCGTTCCCGGTGCATACTTGGTATTCTTATTTCCCTTTAAGGTAAGTTCTACCCCTAAGGTCGTAGTATTCGTGGCATTGGAAGCTTTCTCGGGAGGAATGATTTTTAAATCCCTCTGGTCTCGCATAACGCCGTTACTGCCGTCTGTATAGCTGTGTCCGGTTTTGGCATTACTTGTTCCTGCATCCGGATCCGGCGATTCCATCCAGAAGGCCTTAAAATCATGGGCACTGGCACTTTGTCCTGCAGAAACCGCCGTAGCGACAATAGGACTGAAGTGCTTTGCGGAGAAGAGTAAATCCTCTCCCTCTTCCTTTACGGGAAGAATCTCTGCCGGAAGTCCTTCCGGAAGGTGCACAATGCGAAGATCCTTATCCTCTTCCGCCAAAACCTCTTTGATTTTCTCGGTCTTTTGCAGGCGGATCTCCACCTTCTTTCCGTTCTTCGGCTGAACTTCCTTTTCTACGCCGTCCACTTCTCTGACAAAGGAAATATCCACTGCATCCAGCACCTCTACAAGAGGTACCATTCCGGGATAATCCTTTTCATAATTCTTCTCCAAAAGAGACTTGGCTTCTTCAACGACAGACTCCTTCTCCAAGGGAAGCAGCTTCATCTGTGTGCCCTCTTGGAAGGTTCCCTCCGGATATTCCGCGGTAACGGTCAAATCCTTATAAGACACGGAAAAGGAACCGGCCTCCATGTACTGAGCCGCTTTTTCCCCCGCTTCTTCAGAAGGCTGATTTGCTCCTTCTTCAGAAGTCTCTTCCTTTTTACTTTCCTCTGCCGAAGCATCCTTCTCCTCTGCTACAGCAGCGTCAGAATTTTCCTGTTCCTCTCCTGCTTGTTTCCCGGCAGATGCATCTTCAGAGGCTGTCTCCTGCACTTCTCCGGACTGTGTCGCCTGTTCGCTTGCTTCTCCGGAAGCCTTTGCAGCATCTGTTCCTAATGCGGATTCTTCCTCTGCTTGCTCTGCAGGGGTGCTTTCCGTCAAGGAATTTGCTTCAGAGGATAGTCCCATCTGCTCCGCAACGAGCTGTGCGTTTTCCGATGCATAGCTCACACTTTGCAAATTTCC
>CALHIC010000085.1 GCA_938030845.1 uncultured Oribacterium sp.
TGAAGGAACAATGGATTCAGAAGGACATTCCCAATGTTCATGGACATTCTCTTATTTTGGATTGTTTCTGCGAGGATAAGGAACATAATCTATACAACATCGAAATTCAAAATGATCCTCAAGAAGCAATCCCTAAACGAGCCAGGTTTCACGCCAGTCTAATAGATATTCATTCTCTTAAGAAAGGACAAAATTTCAACCAATTACCTAAAACTTATGTTATATTTATTACAGCTAAAGATATTTTCAAACAAAAGCTACAGGTATATCATATTGAGAGAATCATTAAAGAAAATGGCCGGCCGTTTGATGATGATTCTTATATTATATACTTTAATACCTCAAAAACAGAAAATGATAGCTTGGGAAGGCTGGCAGAAGACTTTCATACCAACGATCCCAAGCAAATGCATTCTACAATACTATCCAAAAGAGTAGCAGAACTTAAATCTACAGACTTTATGCAGAAGGGAGACAAAAATATGAATATTCTTTTAGAACGTTATCGCCAAGCTGCCCTGGAAGAGGGCAGAGAAGAAGGCAGTGAGAAGTTAGCACAATTAATGGGTATTTTAGCGGAAAACGGTAGACTGGAAGATATCAAAAAAGCTTCCAAGGATAAACGCTTTAGAAAAAAACTCTTTCGTGAACTGAACTTAATGTAGAGTCAGTTCTACTATCATGCATGCTCTACAGTGCCCCCAGCTCAATCTCTTTTAAGCTATGCTTTTCTACCTGTAAATGAATCCCTTCTCCTTGGAAGCTGATTTCCTTAGCCTCCTCCGGCAGCTCATAAAGGGTGCCGGAAAGAACCTGCTCTCCATCATTCACAAAAAGCTCAAAAGAAAAACGATCCAGCAAAAGTCTAAGCGAAAGCTCTTCCGAACATCCCACGTAAATCCTTCTTACTTCACAAATGCTGGCCGATCTTCCTGCATGACTTCTATCAACAGTCAAGATTCCCGATACAAAATCGTAAGTACAGAGGACATAGTTCTCTCCCTGCTTTGCAAATTTCATTTGGAAGATACCCTTACGCTCAAAGCTGTGCTTCGGTGCGGAAATCTTTAGACTAAGATCCAGTAACTTCCCCTCTAATTCTGCATAGCTTTTCTCTTCTTTCTCGCAGATAATTGCCAGCTCTACCATATCTTTATAAAGCTTCTGAATTTCCGGAATGGGGCGCTGGCATAGCCTATCTCCATTGAAAAACAGTTCTCTGGGAAATGACATTTGCCCATACCACTTAGCATTCTCAGGAGCATTTCCACCGGCTTCAGGAGCCTGCATCCAGCCTACCATGATTGTTCGTCCATCCTTTTCCATGGTCTGAGGCGCATAAAAATCAAAGCCTAAATCCAAAGCCTGGGGCTTGGCATTTTTCATGACCTTCTGTAAGCAATTTTCCAAAAACTCTTCTGTTCTATTCTCTTCCTTTCCCTGCTGTGACTCCGGTAGAATACCTACTTCTTCACTTATGGTATCCCCCACAAAAGCAACGGTACAATTTCCATTCCTAAACAGGGGACTTGTATTTTTCATATTCATGACCGACAGAGAAAGCACCGGATGTCCTTCCAAGAAAAAGAAATCCGGGCACTCCCACATCCCGCCGAAGCTTCCGTCATTTTTCCTTATCGTATCTAAATACTGCCACTCCACAGCATTTTCCGAAGAAAAAAGCAGAGCTGCTCCAAGATTATCCCTTTTCTTTCTGGCTACGGTTACCGCATAATATTTTCCGTCTTTTCCAATCCAAAGCTTCGGATCCCGAAAATCTTCAATCGTAAATTCTTCCGGCAACTCCTTTTCTGAAATCACCGGATTTCCCTCATACTTTTGATATTGACTTCCATCCCCTCTTGCAATGCACTGGGTTTCTCTACGAACGCCATTTTTTCCGGATAAATCCGTTGAATAATCCGGAGCCTTATTATAATCCGCCGTATACATGATAAGGTGAGAACCATCCTTATCCGTAATGGCTGTTCCGGAAAATACCCCGGTTTCATAATCTTCATCCGGTGCAAAGCTTGCCTCATGATATTCCCAGTGGAGTAAGTCCTTGGAAGTCCAATGCCCCCAATGCATCGCATCCCATCTGGTGCTATAAGGATTATATTGGTAAAAAAGATGATACTCCCCTTTGTAAAAAGAGAAACCATTTGGATCATTGAGCCAGCCAATCGCAGGACTTAAATGAAAGCCCGGTCGCTCCTGTCTTTGGATCTCAGAAAAATGTGCCTTTTCAAAAGAGCGGGCAAGGGATAATTTCTTTGAAATTTTATTTGATATTGGATTCATGCGCCTATACGACTCCTTCTACTTTTACGCCCAGCTTTTCCACTTCCTTTTTTTCTTTCTCTGAAAATGTCTTATCCGTCACCAGCGTATCAAATTCCTGAATGGAGCAAATCTTCATCATTGCCTGCTTCTCAAATTTGCTGGCATCTGCCAATAAAACTGCCCGCTTGGTCTGCTGCAAAACAGCCTTTTTCAACGCCACTTTTTCCAATGTCGGGGTGCTTAGCTCCATCCTGTCATTGATGGAGGAAGCCCCTAAAAAGGCGATATCAAAGGAATAATCCTTCAGCTGATTCACTGTATAGCTCCCCAGGGCGGAGCCAGTACTTTTCTGGATTTCTCCTCCGCAGAAAAAAATCCTTCCCTTTCCGCTTTGTAAAACTCCGGCAACCATCAAGTCCGTGGTGACCACAGATAATCCCTCCCGCTCTTTTAACAATAGAGCCAGCTCCCTGTTGGTTGTTCCCGCATCCAAGAAAATCACTTTAGTATCTTTGATGAGTTCTAAAGCCCTTTGGGCAATACGCTTTTTTGCCTCAATATTCTGCACTTCCTTTTCCTGATAAAGCACCTCATCCCGCAGAATGGCTCCCCCATGAAAACGCTCTATCCGGTTCTTTTCTTCCAGATATTTTAAATCTCTCCGAATGGTCATATCTGTCACATCTAGGAGTTCTTTTAGCTTCCTTACAGATACTAGGCCAGCACGATCTAATTCCTGCAGAATTAGTCTGTGTCTTCCCTCTTTCATTTTTCTTCTCCTTTCGTTAATCCTTCAAT
>CALHIC010000086.1 GCA_938030845.1 uncultured Oribacterium sp.
CTTAAAGTATGCCAAAACAGCGGTGCTGCCGATTTTGGTGAAGGGCAGTAAACTGCACCTGGGCTTTTTCCTGGCCCTGCTTTTGGCGGTACTTTTCAGCATTTTGCTGTACAAAACCCGCTTCGGCTATGAGCTTCGGCTTTCCGGAAGCAATCCTTCCTTTGCGAAAATGGTGGGCATTTCCTCATCAAAGGTTATCCTCCTGACCCAGGTTCTGGCGGGAATGGTGGCCGGCCTTGGAGGGGCGGTGGAGCAAATGGGCATGTATCAGCGTTTTAACTGGCAGGAGTCCCCCTCCTATGCCTGGGACGGAGTGATTATTGCCATTCTTTCCCGAAACAATCCGGCGCTGGTGCCCTTTTCCGCCCTTTTCCTGGCCTATATCCGTGTGGGAGCGGATATCATGTCCAGAAAGTCCGATGTGCAAAACGAATTGGTAGCCTTGATTCAGGCCTTACTGATTCTCTTCGTTACTGCGGAAGCCTTCCTCTCCGGCTGGGAGCATAGAAGAGAAGTGAAGGAATCCTTGGCGGCGACGGACGCCGCCCTGCTGGCAGTAGAGAATAAGCCGGCAGTTGCAAGCACCGAGCCTGCGGCAGCAAGTGCCAAGCCGGCAGCAGGAAGCGAGCCGGCAGCAGAGGCAATGGCAGCTCCGGCGGCAGAAAGCAATCCGACAGTAGTAAGCGCTAAGCCGGCAGCAGAAACCGAGTCGACCGCCTGCGCGCTGCTGCCGGAAACGGGAAAGGAGGAGGCATAATGGGAGAACTGCTATCCATTTTGGGAAAGGAAGACTTTTACTTTGCCATGCTCCGTACCGCAACCCCGGTACTCCTCACCACCCTGGGCGCCATGACCGCCTCCCGGGCAGGAGTCAGCAACATTGCCTTAGAGGGAACCATGCTTTTTGCCGCCTTCTTCGGGGTGATTGTCAGTGCCTTTAGCCAAAGCGCACTTTTGGGCTTTTTGGCGGCGGTAGGGATTGGCCTTTTGATTTCCCTGCTTCTGTCCTACTTTATCTTGGAACTGCATTCCAACGGAATCCTTTCCGGTATTGCCTTGAACACCTTAGCTTCCGGAGGAACCATCTTTCTTTTGTTTTTGATTACCGGAGAAAAGGGAGCTTCCACTTCTTTACACAGCTTAAAGCTTCCTGCTTTAAATATCCCCCTGATTGAGAATATTCCTTTTGTGGGAAAGATTCTTTCCGGACAGCATATCCTAACCTATGTAAGTTTGATTCTGGTTTTTGTCATCGCAGCTCTTTTTAAGAAGAGCCGATTGGGGATGGAAATTATTGCGGTGGGAGAGAACCCGGAGGCGGCGGAATCCCTGGGAATCTCCGTAAAACGGGTAAAGCGGACAGCCCTTCTTATCAGCGGAGCCTTAACCGGAATGGCGGGAGCCTTCCTCTCCATGGGCTATGTGGGATTGTTCTCCGCAGGAATGACTGCGGGAAGAGGCTATATTGCATTGGCTACCCAGGCCATCGCAGGAGGAAATGCCTATCTGGCCTTCCTCGCTTCCCTACTCTTCGGCTTCTGCCAAAGCATGGCCAACTATTTGCAAAACACAGGAGTACCATTACAATTTATACAGCTAATTCCTTATCTTAGTATTGTTGTAGCCTATTGTGCATATTGCAGGGCAAAGCTGAAACGATAAACTAAAAATAGAATGGGATTCATTTGATAAGGAACCTTATAAAGATAAGTGAACCCGACCAGTAGGGACACTTGAAAGGGGAGCTGTAAAACCAAAATAAGGAAGAATTTTCGGCAATATAGGCCTGAATACGGGACAGTCTGAGCCCTCAGGTGTTTGCGAAGACCGGCGAAGGGAAGGACTGTAGCAATCAATCTGGTGAAGCGACCGAAGCAGTATGGGCATGGAAGAGAGCAATCTGAGCCCGTCGAAACTTACCGTAAGCCTGCGAAGGGAAGAACTGTAGAACCCAATAAGATGAAGCGATTGCAGTGTAGGTCTATAAGAGGGGCAATCTAAGCCCGCAGGTATTTACGAAAACCCTCGAAGGAAAGGGCTGTAGAAATCAATAAGATGAAGCGAATGATGTAGTATGGGTCTGTAAGTGGGGCAATCTGAGCTCTCAGGTATTTACGCAAACTGGCGAAGGGGAGGACTGTAGAAATCAATAAATGAAGCGACTGATGAAGTGTGGGTCTATAATAGGGGGCAATTTGAACCCTTCAGTACTTACTGAAAGCAAGCAAA
>CALHIC010000087.1 GCA_938030845.1 uncultured Oribacterium sp.
TAATCACCGGAGTTACCAGCGATGTTTCCATGGAAGTAAAGCCTGTTAAAGAGGACTCCGCATTCAAAGAGGGAAGCAATTATATTCTTTCTCCTGATGCCAGTCTTACAGAGGGAAGTCCGGTAACCGTAGATCCCACAGCTCAAGGCTCACAGTCCGTTAGCCCGGAAGAAGCCGGGGTTGTAGTACAGACAGGATAGAAAGATGGAAGATACTTTAATTGAATTACGAAATCTGGTAAAGATTTATGATACCGGTATTGGGACTCAATCAGATCAATTTAAAAATCAAAAGGGGGGAGTTCGTTGCCATTATGGGACAATCCGGCTCCGGAAAATCCACCCTGATGAATATCTTAGGCTGTCTGGATAAACCAAGTCTTGGCAATTATTTTCTGGATGGAGAAGATGTGGCAGCCATGGAGCCCAATACGCTGAATAAGGTACGAAATCAAAAGATTGGCTTTGTCTTCCAAAGCTTTAATCTGATTAGTCGTATGAGCGCTTTGAAAAATGTGGAAATCCCCATGATTTACGCTCATATTCGTTCGCAAAAGCAAAGGTCGGAAAGAGCGTCCATGCTTTTGGAAAAAGTAGGTCTTTCCGGCAGAATCTATCATCAGCCCAATGAAATGTCCGGCGGACAGAGACAGAGAGTGGCTATCGCCAGAGCTTTGGCCAATGAACCGCCTTTGATTTTGGCGGATGAGCCCACCGGTAATCTGGATACTTCCAGTTCTATTGAGATTATGGAAATGTTTTCCGCCCTGCATAAGGCAGGGGCTACCGTGGTGGTAGTTACCCATGAGGAGAATATTGCCGCCTATACGGATAGGATGCTTCGCTTTTCAGACGGAAAACTGATTTCCGATATCAAAAATGAGAATCCTACTCCGGTAAGAGATTTGGCAATCTTTGAAGGAATGTACAGAGGAGGGAACCATGCTTCTTGAAAATATGAAAATGGCATTAAGCTCTCTTCGAGCCAATAAGCTTCGTTCCATCCTTACCATGCTGGGCATTATTATCGGAATCGGATCCGTCATCTCCATTGTTTCCATTGGAGATACCATGCGGAAAATGTTCTCCGACCTCTATAAAAATGTAGGTGTGACCCAGGCGGCCATCATGATTAATCCTTACATGGATCAGGATGAATATCGAGACAGCGATTTTTTCACCATGGACGAACTTTACAAGATGAAGGAGGTCTTTGGCAATCGCTTGGACTATGTGGATAATATGTCCAGCGGCTCTATCGATATAAAAAATGGATTAAACCGTTTGAAAACCAATATTGAGGGAGTAGATACCGCCTATCAAAAGCTACAGCCTGTACAGATTTTAAACGGAAGATATATTTCCGCTAATGATGTTGAGGAAAGAAGAGCGGTGATTATGATTTCCGAAAGTACAGCCTTAAAACTTTATGGAACTGTAAATGTCGCGGGAAAACATTTTCGCTCCGACATTTTAGGAGAAAATCGGGAGTTTAGTATTATCGGAGTGTACAGGAAAGATGTCAGCCCCATTCAAAAGCTACTGATGGGTTCTAATGATAAAAATGGAGAAGGTATTGTTCCCTGGACATTGCTTTCACCCCCGTCCAGTGAATTTTCCATGATTCGATACTACGGAAAAACAGGAATGTCCGAGAAGGAGATGAATCAGCTGAATACGGAAATCAAGGCTTATTTTTCCAAAATAAAAAATCGTCAGCCTTCCGATTGGTATATTTCCTCCATTCAGGATGAAATGAAACAGGTGGATGGGGTAATGGGTGGAATTTCCGCTGCTGTGGGAGGTATTGCTGCCATTTCTCTTCTGGTAGGCGGTATCGGTATTATGAATATTATGCTGGTTTCCGTAACGGAGAGAACCAGAGAGATTGGTATCAGAAAGGCTTTGGGAGCCAGCACCGGAGATATTTTGGTACAGTTCTTAACGGAATCCGCTCTGTTATCCGCTCTGGGAGGCTTGATTGGGGTATTGCTGGCCATGGGGCTGGTTGCCTTAGGGGCTACCGCCTTCGGTTTATCCGTAGTGATTCGTCCGGGAATTATCCTGATTGCGGTACTTTTCTCCGCAATAGTGGGTATCTTCTTCGGTATCTATCCGGCCAATAAGGCAGCCAAGGAAGATCCTATCGTAGCGCTAAGATATGAATAACAGTGCATTCCTTGATTAATCACTGGACAATAAGGCGAAAAAAGCTATACTAAAGATGAGTGCTATTCCTATTTTCAGGAGAAATTTCGGATTATGGTAAAGGAGGTTATGATGACCCTTAGAGAAGCAATGGAAAAACGACATATGGTTCGTAAGTACAAGGATGAAGTAATTCCTCAGGATGTGGTGAAGGCTTTAGAGGAGCGCATTCAGGAATGCAATCAGAAGTATTCTCTGCATTTTTTCTTAAAAACTGAGGATGGAGCTGCATTTGCGGAATTAATCGATAAACTAATTACCAAAAATGCCAAGAACTACATCGTATTGGCCGGAGACGGAAAGGAAGGCGTGGAGGAGCGTGTGGGTTATGCCAGCGCGGACATTATGCTCTATGCCCAGACACTTGGATTAAACACTTG
>CALHIC010000088.1 GCA_938030845.1 uncultured Oribacterium sp.
GACGTAATTCTTCTTTCTTGATTGTTTGGTGCCGGCAAACCATCGTTTGCTCCCAGCATACTATCGTTTGGACTCAGCATATCATTGTTTGCTCCCGGCAAACAATAAGTCTTTTGAAAAAAGATCTAATTATGTTGTTGTTATATCTTGAAAAAGAGATTATTGTGCTTTTTTTGTTAGATAATCTCAGACCAAATATAAATAAGGTGTCTTGTCAAGTGGAATTTGTATCAACCCTTGTTTGTTGTCTGTGTCATGTTGGGGGATGCTAATTTCGGAAGTCTATACGTCATCTACATATATTGGAGAAAGGTGGGCTTGGGCTTTGCTGTTCATATTTATGAAAGCGCACGTATTATTGTATATTCACTCTCAAAAACAGAGACATAGGAAGATAAGGAGCTAAAATATTGTCGTTGTGTTTTGTGGTGCGATGTTAGGCCATTCTTTGTTGTGAGATTTGCTGTAGTATCGAGATCTTGTCTATTTTTACGCCTATAGTAGATAGCTTCAATATCTTCTTTTTTTGACCATAAAAAGCAAAAGGAGCTTGGGTTATTGTAATAATATATTGTATCTTCGCTCGTAGATTTAGATGACAATAAATTAGACGCTGGATATGAAGAGGCGAACAGCAATTAATTGTTTAAAAAAAAGTGGAGTAAAACCCAGTTTGCAGCGCATTGCGATATTGGATTATCTTTTATCGCATGCTACTCATCCTGCGGTGGATGAAATCTACGAAACGTTAGTAAAAGATATTCCAACACTTTCTCGAACGACTGTGTATAACACGCTTCATCTCTTTGCCGAGAATGGGTTGGCTACGCAAATGGCCTTAGATGAGCAACGTGTGAGATTTGATGGTAATGTCTCTCCACATGCGCATTTCCATTGTCGTTGTTGTCAGAAAATTTTTGATTTGCCGCTTCCTCCCGAAATGCCAATGGCAGGGGAAGCTTTGTCTGAAGGTCTTAAAGTAGAGCAAGTTGAAGTCAACTATCGAGGCATTTGTGCCGAATGTCAGAAGAAACAAGAATTTAACTGACGCTAATCTATAAATAGAAGAATCTAAGCAGCTTATATCGCTGAAAAGCAATACTTTCAATCTGTTACTATATATAATTTAAGGTCTCTGATGGGCAGTATGCCAACCAGAGACCTTGTATTTTACAATTGCTCGAACTAATGCTTAATGAAAGTGTTCAGCTGCGCGTGATTGTTAGATAAGATATTGAGAACTGATGCTCTCATTGTCCATTACGCGGCGAATAGTTTCAGCAAACATTTTAGAGACAGAGATCTGCTTCACCTTTTTGCAATTGCCACGATACGGAATACTATCTGTGAAGAGCATTTCTTCAATGGGTGATGCTTCGATTCGCTCATCTGCCGGATTAGACATAATGCAGTGGGAAGCTATTGCGCGGACACTGCGTGCACCATTCTCTATCATCAGCGAAGCAGCCTTGGTAATTGTGCCTGCAGTATCAACCATATCATCGATTAAGATTATGTCCATATCTTTTACATCGCCGATAATCTGCATATCACCAACTACGTTGGCACGTTTGCGCGTCTTATTGCAAAGCACCATAGGACAATCAAGATATTTTGCATAAGCACTTGCACGCTTAGAGCCACCAACGTCCGGAGAAGCAATGCATAGATTTTTCAAATTGAGTGATTGTATGTAGGGAAGTACGACTGTCGATGCATATAAGTGATCTACCGGAACATCAAAGAATCCCTGCTCTTGGTCGGCGTGAAGATCCATTGTGATCAGTCGGTCAATACCGGCTGCGCTGAGCATATCGGCAATGAGTTTTGCGCCGATAGAAACGCGTGGCTTATCCTTTCGGTCCTGTCTCGCCCAGCCGAAATAGGGAATTACAGCATTGATACTCTTTGCTGAAGCACGCTTCGCCGCATCGATCATTAGAAGCAGCTCCATCAAGTTGTCTGAATTTGGGAAAGTAGACTGAACGAGAAACACATCGCGCCCGCGTATTGATTCTTCAAAGCTAACGACAAATTCTCCATCAGCAAAATAGGTAATATCAAGGTTACCTAATGGGCAGTCCAAGTCTTTGCAGATTTTTTCTGCTAAGTAGCGCGTCTTGGTGCCGGAAAAGACCAAAAAAGATTCTTTATTCATTGTGGTTAAGTAAGGGGTGTTAATCAATTATTTTTTTCAACTTTCGAAAATGGTTTATCAGATCTTTGTAATCTTGGTTGGAGAAGATGTTGAACCGATTCCAGATTTCGCCATAAAGCACAGCACCGCCAAAACCTCTTTCTTTTAACTGTAAGAGATTGTCAATTGTGACACCGCCTGCGGCATATACTTTTTTATCAATCAACTTACCCATCGTAGCAAGCTCTTCTTCTGGATCAATACTGCTTTCCTCTTGCTTGTCGTCTGGTGATAGGGAGAGAAAAACGTAATCCATCTGCTTTTTTCGCTGTTGTAATTCTTCCTTGTTACGACAAGTGCAACTTATTTGACCGCGATAGTTGTCGGGGGCAGCAGTGTTGCGTTGGTTCAGGTGGATTCCTTTTAAGCCAAACTCTTGTTTGAGATAAAAATGATCGTGAGTAATTATGCGCTTTCGATATCGTTCTGGTAATAGTGATAATAAGCGTTCTGAATAGACTGGTTCGCTATTCGGCTTTCTCATATGAAGCAACTCCAAACCTTCATCAAAGAGCGTCGATAGTATCGCGTGTTCTTCAACAAAGAAATATGGTGTAGTTAAAAGGACAAGTTTAAATGCTCCCATACTTATTAAATATGAATAGCGAGGCGAGTCGCCTTGTACATCCACACTGCAAAGATACAAAGTATAAGCAGAAAAACCGATTTGTGGGCCGCTCTTTTCGTGAAATTCTTATAGTATGTATGTTACTATTGAACGTGTACTTCTAAATGTACTTCTATTTAATGTTTTGAGACCTCAACAATCGTTGTCGGAGGGAGCAATTCGTTGCGTTTCTTTGTGGCCTTTACTACTTCTTGTGCTAAATGGAGAAAGGCTTCGCTTATGATTTCGCCTTTCTTGAGTGAAACAGGTTCTCCTTCGTCGCCGCTTTCGCTGATGCTTTGTACGATTGGGATTTGGCCTAACAAGGGTACATGCATCTCTGTAGCTAAATTAGCTACGCCCTCTTTACCAAACAAGTAGTAACGATTCTCTGGGAGTTCTTTAGGCGTAAACCAAGCCATGTTCTCAACAAGTCCTAAGATTGGGACATTAACTTTCTCGTTTTTATACATATCAATGCCTTTTCTAGCATCGGCAAGTGCTACTTGTTGTGGAGTTGAAACGATTACTGCGCCCGTAACGGAGAGTGTTTGAAGTAAAGTCAGATGAATATCTCCCGTTCCCGGCGGAGTGTCAAGAATAAAATAGTCGAGATCACCCCAATCTGTATCGGCTATTAATTGTTTGAGTGAATTAGAGG
Source organism: uncultured Oribacterium sp. (assembly GCA_938030845.1). Taxonomy (GTDB): domain Bacteria; phylum Bacillota; class Clostridia; order Lachnospirales; family Lachnospiraceae; genus Oribacterium. Next base: position 3,466 of record CALHIC010000088.1, read on the forward strand.
CCATACCTCCTCGCCATAATGTAGCTGTATTGGGGTTAACAAAGAATCCTATTGAAAGTACTTTGACACCATATTTTTCTGCCGGAATAATCAGTTGACGCCCGTCTTTGTTTTCTGCGAAGATTTGGACTTGCTCTAAGTGGAGCATTTTAGGAATTGATGGGCCGAAGATATCAGCATCAAGCAATCCAACTTTGTAGCCTAATGCAGCAAGACTTACAGCAAGATTAACGGACACAGTACTTTTTCCTACGCCTCCTTTTCCGCTACTGACAGCGCAAAACATGGATTGACGAACAAAGCCTGTTTTCGCCATAGTCACACTGGCGCCTCCGGTATCCTGCCCTTTTATTCTTTGTACAAACAGGTTCGTCAGCTTAATACCGTTCTCGTGCTTATTGGTGGCAGGAATCTGATAGTTCTCCGTGGAAAGAACCTCTCTGGCTATGGAATTTCGCATAGCCGCCGCCATAATTTCCCCAATATCCTTCACATTCATATGATGGGTACTGTGATAAAGCCCTGTAGCATTCTGGAATTTACAGTCTGAAGATAGCCCCAAGTCCTGGGCTTTTTTATTCATTAAAGCTACAAATCCTGCTTCAGAACCGGCAATTTCCTTAGCCAGAGCCAATACCGCATCCGCTCCGGAGGGTAGAATTACCCCATAGAGTAAATCCTTTACCCGAACCTGCTCCCCTGCTACAAAACCGCAGTTGCTGGCTCCTCTTGCCTTCACATAGTCCACAATATCCTGGGTAATGGTAATCTTCTTTTCTAAATCCGGAAGATTCTCAACCGCCACAAGTAAAGTCATCACCTTTGTCATAGAGGCCGGATTCATGCTTGCAGAGCTGTTCTTTTCTCCTAAGATTGTGCCCTGATCCAAGTCAAAAACTACTGCATAATTGGCATTCACATCTGAGCCGATAGACTTGGTTTGTCCATTCCCCGAGAGCTTTGCCAAATTCCACTTTCTTTCCTGGGTAACAGCCGTATTTTGACCGCTACTCTTCGTCGTATTTTGAGAGGATGTGCCACCCGGATTGGCTGCCGGGTTGCTTCCGCCGGAATTTGCAGATCCACTGTTTCCGCTCCCATTATTCCCCTGATTATAAAGAAGGTCTTCAATATACTGGTAGGTGGAATCCTTTCCTCTTCCTACACCGCTTCCATTAACGGAAACCGGACCGTAGTCTGAAATTCCGTAAACTCTTTCTTCTGCATATATCAATGTACTCTGTACTATAGATAACAATAAAACCATAGAGCACAAGCTTTTTTTGATTCCCATTCTTTTTCTCATCTTTCCCTGATTGCTTCTTCCTATAATGTTTTAACTTTTTAAAAGAAAAGACTGTCTCTTCCTATTAAAAATTTCACTCTTTCCTTCGCATCTCAATTTCTCTTAGCTGTTTTTCTCTTAGCTGTTTTTCTCTTTATTCTCTCAGAATAAAGGAAAACATTTTCATCATAAAGGGCAAAGCAGAAAAGCACAAGGGATAAAGCTTACAAAATCATGTCAACTATACGCCGGCTTTTGTTATACACAGATATCCGCCTTGATTTTTTCAAATATTTTATCTCCGATTCTCTTTACATTCTTAATTTCTTCAATGCTGGAAAATCCGCCGTATTCCTCCCGGTAACGGATGATATTTTTTGCCGTGGCGGGACCAATCCCTTTTAAGCTTTCCAGCTCCTGCTCTGTAGCTGTATTAATATTGATTTTCTTTTCCTTCTGATTTTGTTGAATTCCTCCTTGACCGTCTTCTATGCCGGCTACTTTCTTTTCACCATCTACTCCAATTTCCGCTTTACTTTCTTCTTTGCTTTCTTCTTTGCTTTCTTCTTGACTTTCTTCTTGACTCTCTTCTTTACCAATCTCCGGATTATCTTCTTTTTTCGCCTTTTTACTCCATTCTAGGTTTTCTTGCTCTTGGCGCTTTTCTTGGTTTTCCACTTCTAATGGATCTTCTATTTTTCGATTTTCTCGCCCCTCTTGCTTTTCTTCTGCTATTTTTTCCCGGTTATCCGGCAACTTTTCATTTCTCTTGGCCTCTAAGCTTTCATAAGCGCCCCGGGCCAGAAACGCTTCTTTCTCTTCCCCCGCAGCCCCCTTATAGATAATCTTTCTTTCCCGTTCCTGATTCATCAAAAATAGAAATCCCAGAAGCATAATCATCAGAAGCAATAAAATAATTTTTCCCCGTTTCAAGGAAGACAGACATAAATTGGGCATAAGAAGCTCCTTTCTGAAAAATAAATAGATAGCAGAATCCTTGAAAAAATGAACTAATGGCAGAATGATTGAAAAAATGAATAAATGGCAGAATACTTGAAAATGAACTAATAAATAAATGAATAGGTGAAAATCAGAATACTAAAAAAGAAAGGTATAGGTGAAAATAAGAAAACATGAAAACAAATAGATAGACGGAAAAAATATTTAAAAACAGATGAATAAAAAACAGATAAAGACGAGAAGAATAGAATCTAATAGAACTAAAGAAGAAATCTACAAGCTATAGTATACCATAATCTTCCCTACAAATTCTCTTCGAATAAAGAATTTATAGGGAAGATTATGGCCATAAAAAAATTTTAAAAAACAGAAAAGGCTATGCTTCCGATTCCTTCTCTGCCAAAATCAGCTCTTTGGCATAGGGTAGCGTCCTAATCCAATCGCAGAAGGTATGCCATTCTTCTAACTTATGGCTCTTTCTGGAAAAATACATATTGATAAGACTCTCGTAATTCATGGTGCAGGTCCGCATTTGCTGATAAGAGCTGGGAAGCAACTGGATAATGGTGTACCAATCCTCCTTGTTTTTCTCCTCCAGAAAACGAAGACGAATACGTTCCAGATCCTCCACAGTTCTTTTCAAACTCTCCAGCCCTTCCTCGGTGAGATGATCATGGGAAAAGTCCTCAATGCTAAATTCCTTGGAATGGATTTTGTGCATGGTAGAGGTGGAATTTGCTACAGTTGCCACTTTATATGTGTCATACTCCTTCCACCAATAAAGAGGAGCCGTAATGTCCACAGAGACAAAGATTTGGCGGATAAACTTTCTATGATCGGAACCGGCCAGTCGTAAACGCCTTGCCAGATTCATGTCATTGGGTCCAAGCTGGTAATTTCCTTCTTCATCATAATAAGAGTCCGCCCTATCCCAGGAATTCATAGGATTTCTGGCACCTCTCATGGCATTTTCTATATTCATTACAGATGTTCTTTCACACTTTAACATAGCTCTTCCTTTCTCATGCAAAACTGATGGCAGTATAACATGGGACGTTTTTCTAAGCCAGACTAATATAGCTTTTTAGAATACTTTTAGGCTTTTTCCTTTGTAGCGCGATTACTCCGGACTTTCGCTTCCGTTATTTTTTTAGAACATTTTTCCTAAAAATCAAAGTTTCTCCCCCTATTCTTTAGCCTTTTTGAGCAAATCGTGCTATAATACACTACAGCGTTTGGTTTTTATACTTGAAGAATTATGGAGGTAGAACATGACAGTACCTGAGAGACTTTCCGCACTTCGTAAGATTATGAAGGAAAAAGGCATTACTATGCTGATTGTTCCCACTGCGGATTTCCATCAAAGCGAATATGTTGGAGAGCATTTTAAAGAGAGAATGTTTATCACCGGATTTACCGGTTCTGCCGGAACTGCTCTTATCGGTTTAGAGGAAGCAAGACTTTGGACTGACGGTCGTTATTTTATCCAGGCTGCTAAGCAGTTGGAAGGAACCACCGTTCAGCTGATGAAGATGTTCGAGCCGGGAGTACCCAGTCTGGAGGCCTTTTTGGAGGAGCATTTGAAGGAGGGCGATACCCTTGCCTTTGACGGTCGTGCCGTATCCGTAGGAGAAGGACAGGAATACGCTCGTATTGCCGAGAAAAAGAAAGCTAAGATTCTCTATGATGAGGACTTTGTGGATCCGGTTTGGAAGGATCGTCCGGCACTTTCCGAAGAGCCCGCCTTTGATCTGGATGAAAAATATGCCGGTGAAAGCGTAAGCAGTAAGATGGCTCGTATTCGTAAGGAAATGGAAGATGCGGGATGCAATACCCATATCGTTTCCACCCTGGATGATACCTGCTGGACTCTGAATATCCGCGGTAATGATATCGAGTTCTTCCCTCTTGTTCTCAGCTATGCCATCATTCGCATGGATCGTTTCGACTTATACATTGATGAAAGAAAGCTGGACAAGGCTTTGCAGGAGAAGCTGGCTAAGGACGGTGTGGTACTCCATCCCTACAATGCCATTTATGAGGACGTAAAGAAGCTTTCCGACAAGGATATTGTTATGATTGACCCAAGCAAGTTGAACTATGCTCTCTTCAACAATATCCCCAAGTCTGTAAAGACCGTAGAAAAGAGAAATCCTGCCATCTTGATGAAGGCTATCAAGAATCCTATTGAGATTGAGAATATTCGTAAAGCACAGATTAAGGATAGTGTTGCACACCTTCGCTTTATGAAGTGGCTTAAGGAAAATATCGGCAAGATTAAGATTACAGAGATGTCTGCCGCAGCAAAGCTGGATGAGTTCCGTGCCGAGATGGGCAACTTTATTCGTCCAAGCTTCGAGCCCATTTCTTCTTTTGGTCCTCATTCCGCCATTGTGCACTATACCTCTTCTCCTGAAACCGATGTAGAATTCCATACCGGAACACTTTACTTAAGTGATACCGGAGCAGGCTTCTATGAGGGTTCCACAGACATTACCAGAACCTTTGCTTTAGGAGAGGTTCCTCAGCAGATGAAGGATGATTTTACTTTGGTTGCTATCAGTAACCTCCACCTTGCCAATGCGAAGTTCTTGGAGGGATGTACCGGTCTGGTATTGGATATCCTTTCCCGTCAGCCATTCTGGGAGAGAAACTTGAACTTCAATCATGGTACAGGTCACGGCGTAGGATATCTTCTGAACATTCATGAAGGCCCTGCAGGCTTCCGTTGGAAGTTCCGTGCCGGAGAAACCGAAGTGCTGCAGGAGGGTATGGTGATTACCGATGAGCCGGGATTCTATGTGGAAGGCTCCCACGGTATCCGCCTGGAAAATGAACTTCTCGCCAGAAAGGGAGAGAAGAACGAGTATGGACAGTTCATGTATTTTGAAACCATTTCGCTGATTCCTTTCGACCTGGATGCCATCAATCCGGATATGTTGAATGCAGAGGATAAGAAGCTCTTAAATGACTACCATGCAAGAGTTTATGAGACCATTGCCCCACTTCTTAAGGAAGACGAGAAGGAATTCTTAAAGAAGTACACCAGAGCAATCTAATATATACTTCTATATTAAAATGAGCTATCACTCAGCATGAGAGCGATAAGCATGAATAAAAAAGTAGAGCAGGTTCATCCTGCTCTACTTTTTATTCATTGATTACTTATTAGATAAATACTCGTGAATTCCCTTTGCTGCCGCTTTTCCTGCACCCATGGCCAGAATAACGGTTGCAGCGCCGGTTACCGCATCACCTCCGGCATAAACCGCCTGCTTGGTGGTTTCTCCGTTTTCTTCCTTAGCGATAATGCATCCTCTTCTGTTGGTATCCAATCCCTTAGTAGTCTCGCTAATCAGCGGATTAGGAGAAGTTCCCAAAGACATAATCACTGTATCACAGTCAATCACATATTCGGAACCGGGAATCTCTACCGGTCTTCTTCTTCCGGAAGAATCCGGCTCTCCAAGTTCCATCTTAATGACACGGATTCCGGTTACCCAGTCATTTTCATCCACAAGGATTTCTACCGGGTTCTGTAAAAGGTCGAAGATAATTCCCTCTTCCTTGGCATGGTGTACTTCCTCCACTCTGGCAGGAAGCTCAGCCTCGGAACGACGATATACTACATGAACCTCTGCTCCTAATCGAAGAGCTGTTCTTGCCGCATCCATAGCAACGTTACCGCCGCCTACAACCACAACCTTCTTTCCGGCCTTCATAGGGGTATCTGAATCCTCTCTGTACGCCTTCATCAGGTTATTTCTGGTTAAGAACTCGTTAGCGGAGTAAACACCGTTTGCTGTCTCTCCGGGAATATTCATAAACTTCGGAAGTCCTGCACCTGTTCCTAAGAACACTGCATCAAAGCCCTCTTCCTCCAAAAGCTCATCCACGGTAATGGAACGTCCTACGAAAACATTGGTGAGAATCTTTACCCCCAGCTTCCGTACATTCTCAATTTCAGGACCAACTACTCTGGTCTTGGGAAGACGGAACTCCGGGATACCGTACTGTAAAACTCCTCCCGGCTCGTGGAAGGCTTCGAAGATGGTTACATCATAGCCTAACTTTGCCAAATCTCCCGCACAGGTTAAACCGGAAGGTCCTGCACCGATAACAGCTACCTTCTTACCGTTTGGTGCTCCGGCTTTAGCAGCCATATAGTTATGCTCTCTTGCCCAGTCCGCTACATAACGCTCCAGCTTTCCGATAGATACAGGCTCTCCCTTAATACCACGGATACAAACGCCCTCACACTGGGTTTCCTGAGGACAAACTCTACCGCAAACTGCCGGCAATGCGGAGGACTCTGCAATAATATCTGCTGCCTTCTCAATATTGCCTTCTTTAATCTGGCTTATGAAGTCATTAATCTGAATAGAAACGGGACATCCTACTACGCACTTCGGATTCTTACAGTTCAAACAACGCTCTGCCTCTTCCTTAGCCTCTGCATCGCTATATCCCAAGCATACCTCTTCAAAGTTTCTTGCACGTACCTTCGGCTCCTGTTCTGCCACAGGAACCCTCTTCATCATATTTGCCATAATTCCCCTCCCTTAGTTGCAGTTTCCACATCCGCCATGGGACTTTTCTGCTTCCAAAAGTTCCAGTAATGCTTTACCCTCTTCGGCCTTATAGGTCTGCTGTCTCTTCATCGCCAGATTAAAATCTACCAAGTGTCCGTCAAACTCCGGTCCGTCCACACAAGCAAACTTTACCTGATCTCCAACAACCAAGCGACAAGCACCACACATTCCTGTTCCGTCAATCATAATGGGGTTCATGGAAACAATGGTGGGAATTCCTAATTCTTTCGTGGTAAGGGCGGCAAACTTCATCATGATTACCGGTCCGATGGCAATACAACGGGTATACTTCTTACCCTCTTCATTGACCAGCTTCTTTAATACATCGGTAACCACTCCCTTGGCTCCGTAGGAACCGTCATCCGTGGTAACATAAACATTCTTAGCCACGGAACGAAGCTCCTCTTCCATAATCAGAAGATCCTTATTTCTGGCTCCAAGAATGACATCCGCCTCAATGCCTCTTTCGTGTAACCACTTTACCTGAGGATATACGGGAGCAGCTCCCACTCCGCCGGCAATAAAAATCAGATTTTCCTTTTTTAACTCTTCCGGACTTAATTCCACAAGCTCGGACGGTCTTCCTAAGGGTCCTACAATATCTGTGAAGTAGTCTCCTACTTTCAGATGACTAAACTTCTCTGTAGAAGCGCCTACAACCTGGAACACAATGGTAATGGTTCCTTTTTCCTTATCGTAGTCTGCAATGGTGAGGGGAATTCTTTCTCCCAACTCTCCCAGCTTTGCAATCATAAACTGGCCGGGCTCCGCCTTTCTTGCTACATAGGGCGCCTCCACGTCCATGAGCCAGTCCTTGTCAACGAGATGCTCAACTCTTGTGATCTTGTACATGCTCTCCTCCATGTTTCTTTCCTACGAAAAACGCGTTTCGTAGACCTGTTCTTTCTGATTAGTGTAGCAGAATTTACAGTAAAATTCATCTATAAAACAGCATTTTATTCACAGTACACAAAATCGAAACTTCTTTCTTGTGTAAAGCAAAAAAGGAATGATGTTTTTTTCAGCAATTTTATTGTAGCAAATAAAAAATTTTTTTCCTGTTTTTTATTTATGCAAGACCTTCTTTAATAGGCTAATTTCTCGGCAAAGTAAGCCTGCAATTCACTGATAGGAATTCTCACCTGCTCCATACTGTCTCTTTCTCTTACGGTAACCGCATGATCCTCTTCGGACTGGAAATCATAGGTTACGCAATAAGGCGTTCCGATTTCATCCTGTCTTCTGTAACGCTTTCCGATATTTCCACGGTCATCGTACTCGCACATCCAGTACTTAGACAATTCCTCATGGATCTTCTCTGCCCCTTCTCCCAGCTTCTTGGCAAGGGGAAGAACACCAATCTTAATCGGAGCCAAAGCCGGATGGAAACGAAGGACAGTTCTTTCATCTCCGCCTTCCAATTCCTCCACATCATAAGCCGCACAGAGGAAAGCCAAGGTTACACGATCCGCTCCCAGAGAAGGCTCTACAACATAGGGAAGATAATGCTCATTTGTCTCGTCATCAAAATACTTCATATCCTGGCCGGATACCTCTTCATGACGAGATAAGTCATAATTGGTACGATCTGCAATTCCCCACAGCTCGCCCCAACCGAAGGGGAAGAGAAACTCCAAGTCTGTTGTGGCCTTGGAATAGAAGGAAAGCTCTGCCGCCTCATGGTCTCTGGCACGGAGCATATCCGGCTTCATGCCTAAATTCAGAAGCCATTTCTGGCAATAATCCTTCCAATACCCGAACCATTCCAAGTCCGTGTCCGGTTTACAGAAGAACTCCAGCTCCATCTGTTCAAACTCTCTGGTACGGAAGGTAAAGTTTCCGGGGGTGATCTCATTTCGGAAGGACTTTCCAATCTGCGCAATTCCGAAAGGCAGCTTCTTTCGAGAGCTTCTCTGCACATTTTTAA
>CALHIC010000089.1 GCA_938030845.1 uncultured Oribacterium sp.
ATACAAAAAATTATGCTTCGTGGTATAAGTCTCGCATTTCCTGCACGATGCTATGGAACATACTGATGGCATCCACCATAGGCTTTTCCGTGGATAGATCCACTCCCGCAAGCTGTAACAAGGATACAGGATCATTGGTGCAGCCGCTGGACAGGAATTTCTTATATTGCTCCAGAGCTCCCTCTTCCTTGGCTAAAATTCTTTTGGCAATAGCACAGGATACGGCAAAGCTTGTAGCATACTGGTATACGTAGAAGTTATAGTAAAAATGAGGGATTCTGCTCCACTCTACGGAAATCAGATCATCAATCTTCATATCCGGACCAAAATAATAGCTATTCAAATCATAATAGACATTCTCCAGGCTATCGGCAGTGATGGCTTCTCCTGCTTCCAACATAGAGGCGGCTTTACGTTCAAACTCGGAAAGCATAGTTTGTCTAAAGAAGGTTCCCTTAAAGCTCTCCAGGAAATGGTTGTAAAGATAGAGCTTCTCTTCCTTGTTTTTAGCTTGTTCCATCAGATAGTATAACAGCAGTACTTCGTTGGTGGTGGAAGCTACTTCCGCAACAAAAAGCTTGTATTGAGAATTCAGGAAGCCCTGCTCCTGCTCCGAATAATAGGAATGCATGGCATGTCCCAGCTCATGGGCTAAGGTAAAGAGGTCATCCATGGTGCCCTGATAGCTCATAAGAATAAAGGGATGAACGCCGAATACAGGGTTGCAGTATGCTCCCACACGCTTTCCGTCATTTTCCCTGGCATCAATCCAATACTCGGAATAAGCTTTTTTCAAAAGCTCCTGATAGTCCTCTCCTAAAGGCTTTAGACCTTTTAAAATCACTTCCTTGGCTTCCTCAAAATCAATATGGTACTCATAGTCCTTTACCATGGGCGCGTAAACGTCATACATGGAAAGATCTTCTAAGCCAAGCATTTCCTTTCGAAGAGCTACATAATCATGAAAGGCGGAAATCTTCTTGTGAACGGCGGAAATCAGATGATCCCAAACCTTCTCGGATACATCCACTTCCCCTACGGAGGCGGCAAAGGCTGTAGGATAGTTTCTGGCCTTGGCAAAGAAATACTGCTGCTTTAGCTGCGCGTCGAATAAAGCGGCAAAGGTATTTCTATGATCCTGATATACCTTATAAAAGGCTTCATATACCGTCTTACGTAGCGGACGGTTATTGCCGGTCTGTAAGGGGACAAAACGGGCGTTACTGACGGGAATTTCTTCCCCGTTCATTTCCACGGAAGGAAATTGAAGATCGGCATTTTGCAGCATGGAAAATGCCTGATAGGGACCGCTGGCCATGGACTGGGCCGATGCCAAAAGCTTTTCGGCATTTTTATCTAAAGTATGTTCTTTTAATCTTCTGACATCCTTGATATAGACGGAATACTTCTCCAATTCCTTACAGTCTGAAAATGCTTTATCCAGATATTCCGAAGACAAGGAAAGAATCTCCGGATCGAAAAAGGCTAATTTTTCTCCGTTTCGAACCTCTACAGCCATTGCTCTTTGATTTAAGCTTAAGGCTTCCTGGTCTTTGGTATCCACATCGCTTTTCATCATGCTGTAGGCCAAAAAGTGGCTGGATAATAAGGCTAATGCCTCTTTCTCCTTCAAAGCCTTCAATAAAATTTCCGGAGAACTGCCGAGACGTCCCTCATAGGAAGCAATTTCCGTTGCTTTCTCTTCGGATTCCGCCAAAGACTTTAAAAATGCCTCGTCATTGGCATATAAATCATCAAAGTGCCAAACCTCTTCTCTACTTAGCTCATGTCTTTTTACACTCTTCATGCTATAGCCTTTCTTATAATTCTACTCTCTTGGCATCAGACCAGATTTTTTCCAGATTGTAAAAGGATCTGGTTTCTTTGTCAAAAAGATGCACGATAACATCCTTATAATCCAAAAGAATCCAACCGGAGCTGCTCTCTCCCTCCGCCTTACGATTATCCAAATGAACGGTTTCTTCCAGGGCATCCTTCAGCGCATCCAGCTGTCTTACATTATCTGCAGAAACCAGCACAAAATAATCCGATAATACGGAAATTTCGGAAATGTCCAGAACAATTATGTCACTTCCTTTTTTCTCATCTAAAACAGATACAATTTTTTTACATAAGTCCAAAGATTCCATTTATACCTCCTTTTTCTCTTGATAATATGCTAACGCATCCAGGGATAAAGAGCAACAATGCTGTCCCTTTTCTTTTACATAGGCAATACTTGCCTCCAAACAGAGCTTCACCGCCAAATCCAAATCTCGAAAGGCAATTTCCCGGATTGCATTTAAGTCCTCCCGATTTCCTCTTCTGACTTCAATGTAATCGGCCAGATATACAATCTTTTCCAGAGTGGTCATCGCCGGTTTTCCCAGGGTATGGTAGTAAATGGCGGAGAGAATTTCTTCATTATCGATTTGAAAATGTTTTTTGGCATAACAGGCGCCGTAGATACCGTGAAGAACCTGTGGCGCCTCCAAATACTCGGGAAGCAGAGGGATATGCTCTCTTTGGCAAGCCTCCAATAATTCTTTTTTTCCCATATATTTCGCACAATCATGGCAAAGCCCTGCAAGCTCCGCCTTTTGGAGATCTACCCCGTGGGCCATAGCCAGACAGATGCTGGTAAAGGCCACACTTAGAGAATGCTCATAGCGCTCCTTCTTTAAATGCTCCTGTAAATGCTTTCGAATTTCTTCGATTTTTTGCAAAAATTCTTTTTCTTCCATGATTCCTCTATGCTATGGATATCCTTTTCAATATAAATATCCTTTTTAATATAAATATCCTTTTCGATATAGATTTCCGCTTTATGATTTCCTTCTTTAACGGTAGAATCCCTTTTTTAAAATATACTCTTCCACCGACTTAGGAAGCATTCCATGGATGGACTTTCCTTCTTTCATTAGATTCCGAATCTCTGTACTGGAAAGATCGATAGCCGGCATGGGAAATAACTTGCAATGTAAAGAAAGCTCTTTCTCCAAATCCTCCCTTTCCTTTTGGAAAGTAGAGAATTCCATCTCTCCGTTTCGATTGGCAACATAAAAATCCACCAGTTGCCCCAGTTCTTTGATTTTATGCCAGGAACGAAGGGTTAAAAACTGATCGGTACCGATTAATAGACTATAAGATTCTGTCGGATTCTGTCGTAGTAGTTCTCTTACCGTATCGAAGGTGTAAGAATTTCCCTCCCGTTCCCCCTCAATGGGAGAGAAATCAAAGTCCGGACAATTTTCAATAGCCAGTTCCAAAAGCTTAAGCCTATCGGAAAAGGGAAGTAAAGACTTCTGTTCTTTATGATAGGGGGTGCCGGTGGGAATAAAAAGAACCTTGGAAAAATGACTGCTTTCCATGGCGGCTTCCGCCATTTTTAAATGTCCGTAATGCACCGGATTAAAGCTTCCCCCTAAAATGGCTATGGATTTCATAGAGAGAATTTCCTGTCTTTTTCTTCTTTTGCCGGTTTGTATAAAACAATCATACGACCGATAATCTGTACCAGCTCCGTTCCGGAACGCTCTGCAATGGTGTTTCCCAGTTCCCGTAAATCATCAATACAATTTTTTAAAACATGAATCTTCATTAACTCATGCTTTTCCATATACTCCCTTACCGCTTCAATAAATTCCGGAGTAATGGAATTCTTTCCTAAAGAAAGGGTCGGTTCTATCTTCTGTGCCGCTCCTTTTAAAACGGAACGCATTTTACTGTCTTTGATGTAGGATTTCATTCCTCGTCCTCCGTGTCATAATATTCAAATTCGTGGGCGTAAATCTTGATGGTATCCCCTTCTTTTAAGCCCATCTTCTTTAATTCTTTAATAATTCCCTGCTCTACCATAAAACGCTGGAAGAAAAGGAAGCCCTTCTCCGCTTCCAGGTTGGTATAGCCCAGCATCTTCTCCATCTTGGGGCCTTCCACGACAAAAACACCCTCTTCCGGATGATCATAGCTGATAGCCAGCATTTCTACCGCACCAAGATTGTCCAGATCCACTTCGCTTTCATAGACTACAGCCTGCTCCTTATTTTCTTCCAATAGTTCCCAGGTTTTCTCCAATATGGGTAAAATTCCCTGATTGGAAGCTGCGGAAAGACGGAAAAAGGGGAGCTTATGCTCTGTACAATACTTCTCCAAAAGGGCCAGGTCTTCTTCCTGTTCTTTACTCTGTACCAGCTCTATCTTATTGGCGGCCACAATCATAGGCTTACGGAGAATTTCCGCATCATATTCTTCACATTCCTTTTGAATCTGTAAAAAATCATCCAGCGGCTTTCTGCCTTCCGTTCCGGCGGCATCCACCATATGAATCAAAACTCTGGAACGATGGATATGACGAAGGAATTGAAAGCCCAGTCCGACACCGGAGGAGGCACCTTCGATAATGCCCGGAATATCCGCCATAACAAAGCTTCTGTCTCCCTTTAAGTTCACCACACCAAGATGCGGATTCAAGGTCGTAAAA